>JBGTHI010000460.1:0-6606 GCA_041746295.1 Myxococcaceae bacterium | reverse complement strand
CGGGCGATCGTCGCGCCAGAGCTCAAGGTGGACGAAGCCCCGGCTGAGCTGAAGCGCGCCCCCGCGCAGAGCGCCGCGCTCTCGTATCTAATGGCGGTGGGGGGACGCGCTCCGGTGGACGAGGTGGTTCGAGCGATTCCGGGCGCCCGCCGCGCGCTCAAAGGGCTGGCGGAGAGGGGTTGGATTTGCATCGAGAGAGAGGTGGTCGAACCTCGAATCCGGGCGGGGTTGGCGCAGGGGCGGCCGTCGCAGCTCACCGGGGAGCAGCAGCGCTGTGTCGCCGAATTGGAGAGGGCGCTCGAGGGCCGCACGTTCCGTCCCTTCCTGCTCCATGGCGTCACGGGAAGCGGTAAGACCGAGGTCTATCTGAGGCTGGTGGAAGAGGCGCTGCGGCGGGAGCTGGGAAGTCTGGTGCTGGTGCCGGAGATCGCGCTCACCCCTCAGTTGGTGGGCCGTTTCCGCAGCCGCTTCGGGCCGCGGGTCGCGGTGCTTCACTCGGGCCTCAAAGAAAGGGAGCGGCTGCGCGACTGGCGGGCCCTGCGGGATGGCCGCTTGAAGGTCGCGGTCGGTGTCCGTTCGGCGGTCTTCGCCCCGGTCCAGAATCTGGGCGTTATCGTAGTGGACGAGGAGCATGACGGCTCGTTCAAGCAGGAGGAGAAGCTCCGCTATCAGGCGCGGGACCTGGCGGTGGTCCGCGGCAAGCAATCCCAAGCCGTGGTGGTGTTGGGCTCGGCCACCCCTTCGCTGGAGACGTTGGAGAATGCGCGACGCGGACGCTACGGGCTATTGGAGATGAAGCAGCGGGTGGATGACCGCCCGATGCCGAGGATCGAGACGGTGGATCTCCGTTTGGAACGGCCGCGCGAGCTCGGTGCGGCGGAGGAGGCTCCGATCCTCTCCGCCCCGTTGATCTCGGCGATGGACGAGGTGCTGGCCAAGGGACAGCAGACCATCCTCTTCCTCAACCGCCGCGGCCACAGCACCTATCTGGTCTGCGAGGTCTGCGGCGGTTCGCTGCACTGCCGCGACTGCGACGTCTGCATGACCCATCACCTCTCGATGGGTCGGGTGATGTGCCACTACTGCGGGCGGGCTGAGCCGGTACCTTCCGGTTGCCGGGAGTGCAGCGGCCGGATGCTCAAGCTGGGAGTAGGCACCGAGCGGGTGGCAGCCGAGGTCGCCTCCCGATTTCCCTCAGCACGGGTGGGGCGGTTGGATCGCGACTCCGCGACTTCGGCGGAGAAGCTGACCGAGCTGCTCGCCCAGTTCGCCCGCCGCGAGCTGGATGTACTGGTCGGCACGCAGATGGTAGCCAAGGGACACGATTTCCCCGGGGTGACCCTGGTTTGCGTGCTGCTCGCCGACAGCTCGCTGGCCATTCCGGACTTCCGCGCGGCTGAGCGGACTCTGCAGCTGCTGACGCAGGTCTCGGGCCGGGCAGGGCGCGGACAGGACCCGGGCCGGGTCTTGATTCAGACCTACAACCCCGACTCCGAGCCGGTGCGGCGGGTAGTGAGCCACGACTTCGGCGGCTTCGCCGAGCGGGAGCTGCAGTGGCGCAGATCGCTGGCCTATCCACCCTTCACCCGAATGGCGGCGGTCCGGTTTGAAGGCAGCCATCCGGACGCCACAGCGGATGTGGCCAAGGCGATGGGGCAGATCATGGCCCGGGCGCTACCTACCGGAAGTCAAGGTGTGCGGCTTCTGGGACCGGCGCCCGCGCCCATCTCGCGCATCAAGGGCAAGAGCCGGTGGCAGCTGCTGCTCAAGGCGCCGACCTACTCGGCGATGGACGGCGTGCTGGGTGCCCTGGAAGCGGAGCTGCCCAAGGTTCACCATTCGGTTCGGGTGTCGATCGATTTGGATCCGGTGGCGATGTTGTAGAGTTGCCAGCCGGAGGAGCGATGGCCGACAGCCTGCTGCTGGTACACGACGATCTGCGCGTCACCGCCGTCCTCCGTCGGCTGCTCAGCCGCGAGGGGTACGAGGTTGCATTGGCCACCTCGGTCCCGGATGCAATCGCCGCCTGTGCCGAGCGGCGGCCCACGCTGATTCTGCTGGCGCCAGCCGTGGACGGCGGCCAAGGAAAGCTGCTGCTGGATTCCCTACCCCAGCCGGTGCCGCGCCTGCTCCTCCTGGGGGAGGCGGTTCCCTTCGAAGGGCCCTCGCTGGTCGAGGCGATCAGGAAGGAGCTGGGTGAGCAGCCAGCTCTGCCAATTCCGCAGGCTTTGATCGACCCCGGGTCCCCTTCCACTGAGTCGCCCGCTGTCGCGGCGGAGATCGAGATCCTTCGGACCGCGCTGGCCGCGAGCCTGGAACGCGTCGAGGAGGCGGAGCGCGAGGCGGCGGTGTTGGCCTATGCGGCGCATGGTGCGGAGACCGACCATGCCGACTCCCAGCTGGCGCTGGAGCGCAAGGAGACGGAGCTAAAGGTCGCCCTGGAAGCGCAGTCCAGGCTCGCCGCGGATCGCGCAGAGCTGGAGGCGGCGCTCGGTCAGGCGCGTGCGCGGAGCGACGCTCTGGAGGCGCAGCTGCAAGTGCGAGACGCGCTGCTTCCCAGGTCCAGGGGCTGGCTCACCTCCGTAGCGCCGCCCGAGCTCCCCGCCCAGCTGCCGGTAGTAGCTCCTGCTCTGAGTCAGGCGGAGGAGCAGCGGCTGCTGGCCAAGTTCAATCAGATTCAGGAGGCCGACTACTTCGCGATTCTGGAGTTGGAGCCGCGCTCCGGGGCCTGGGACGGCGGAGCGGTGCACGGCGCCTACCAGCGGCTGTCCCAGGAGTTCCATCTCTTCAAGTACGCCGGGTTGGGCGACCCGGCTCATCTGGACCGAGCGGAGCAAATTCAAACGGTTCTCCAGGAGGCGGTCCAGGCACTGCTCGACGACCGGCTTCGAGCCGAGTACCAACGCCACCTGGCTCTGCTTTGAGCCTGGAGCCTGAGAGCGGGTTGCTCCCTGGAGAGGCTCGCATTAAAACCGGGGTTCGATGGTTCGAGAAATTCTGGTCTGGCCCGATCCGATTCTGAAGCAACAAGCCGCGCCCGTGGAGGTGGTGGACGATGGGGTCCGCGCGCTGATCAAAGACATGTTCGAGACGATGTATGCCGCAGAGGGAGTCGGTCTCGCCGCTCCGCAGATTGGCGTGCTTCAGAACGTGATCGTTTTGGACACCCGTCCGCGGCAGCCGTCGTCGCGCCCTATCGCGATGATCAATCCGGAGATCGTCGCCGCGGAGGGCAGCACCCTCTACACCGAGGGCTGTCTCTCGGTACCCGGCGAGGCTGAAGACGTGGAGCGTGCAGCGCGGGTCAAGGTGCGCTTCCTCGATGAGCAGGGACAGCTCCAGGAGCTCGATGCGGACGAGCTGCTGGCGATCGCGGTACAGCACGAGATCGACCATCTGCTGGGCCGGGTGTTCGTCGAGTACCTTTCGCCGCTGAAGCGCGAGCTGATCAAGAAGCGGATGAAACGGTTCAAGGCCGATCGCGAGCAGTTGCGGGCTTAAGGCAAGCCTCCAACCCGGCCGACGTAGATCGGCTATTCGGGCGACGGGAGTGATTACCGCGACAGGTTCCTAGTCGGGCGCCTCCTGGTCTGAGGTCGGGGCGAAGGTGCCCAGGGGCCTTTATGGGAAGGCGAGGGGGTTGGGTGCCTCCGAGAGGCTTGTCTCTCGACCTCTTTAAAACCCGCTTTGTTTGAAATCGGCAGGGCTATGTCGATCGACCGGCTTCAATGCTACGCGAATCGGCCATTTGGCCCGAGCCGTTCGGGAGTCATACGGATATCATTGAAGCCCCGGAAGACGGTGATGTCCTTTCCAAGTGCCACGGCTTCCTCAACTCGCCTCTCGGTATCCAACCCGCTGCCCAACACCAGTAACCGATCCGCCGTCCCCACCAGATACGACGGCATGTTCCACGGCGAGCCCTCGAGCAGATATTCCATCCGCCGCATTGCGCGTAGATCCTCATCGGGATGGCTCGGACCAAGCTCGCCAATCAGCTTGATTCCAAGCTCACGGCAGACCTCATAGACGATCCTCGAGACCCCGCTCTGGGACGCGCTGACGGAGACCCGGAGCTTGTCTCCGAATTGATCCTTCGCAGTCTGCAATTGCTCCCGAAGGATGGTCTTTGCCTTGTCGATCCTATCTTTCACCTCAGGATTCCTCAGACCCAACCAGGTCTCCCAGTTACTCGTATCGCCCATTACACCGAGCACCTGCAGTCCTTGCGCCCCCTTGAGCTGCGAGAGCTGGGCCGCGTCGATTACTCGTTCCTCCAGGTTTGCCGGTCCCTCCGCGACCTCCTCGAACCACTCCAGCAAGCGCCTATGCGCGGCGGGCGCATGCTCATCAGCGAGCTCATCGAAAACAGGTTCGCGGTTGGCCTCCACGATCGCCCCAGCCAACGCCTGATCTCTGGGGCCCACTAAGCGGGTCTGGTAGTTCCCGCCCAGGAGGGCTGCGAGGTCCCCGCCCCCACGTTCAAGGACAGGTGCCTCGTGGGAATGCATGAGATCCGCCGTCACGCCGGCGAAGCTTCGGTCGACGATGTCCGCTCCTCCTGACTCCAGAACGTCGGCCGATCGTCCGACTTCCATCAAGAGCTCCGCAGCCGTCGCCTTCCCAAAGGTCCCCCGCTGTAGGACCATCCGATTACCGAAGGGGTCCTCTAACAAGGCGACCTGTCCGCCTTCGTCGCTCACAGGCCGATTCCGATCGGGATCGTATGCCCCAAGAACTAGAAGACCGCCTGCCCGATGAAACCAACCCGGCAGTCGGGGATCCGAGCGCGGCTCGCGGGCAAGATGGGTTCGATCGCGAGTGGACAGACTTGAGAGCGTGGCCAAACGCTGGCTTCTTCTGAATTCTTGAGCTTTGGGATTGATTGCGGTCACGTCGAAACTCCTCACAGGGTACAGCGCAGTTATCCTGGATAGGAGAAAGGAAGTTGTCAGAGCGCGCGGGTCGGCAGAGCCAAGTCGGCCTTGCGCGGGTCTGTCCGGGAGGGGGAGGACAGGGAATGGCCTGGCCAGGAAATTTGGCGGCGCCTCGTTGCTCGTGCTGAACCTGGTTTTCTATGGGGCTCAGCGGGTTCTGTGGCGAACCACAATCCACTGCCAGACCTGCATGTCATCGTTGAAGACCGATCTCCTGAGCAGCCTTCCACCCATATTGGGAAGAAGCCGTTCGGTGCTGAGCTGATGAGATCGACTTATGTGCCGTGCAACTTGCCAGAGATTTTCAAGTCCCTCTACGCGCCGATCCGACACCACATAACCTCGAACGCCACAGAAGAACTTGAGTTCACTGGCTTCGTCGCCGATACCGAGGAAGTCGAAGCGATATGGGTCCTTTAGGCTCTCGCGCGCGAGGTCGGATGAGAGAAGCTTTTCATCGTGGGGAAGGCCGCCCGGAGATCGGCAGCCATGAAGGCGTGGAAGGCTGAATGCGGGTGTCAGGTTCGCTGATCGACTCTCGCCAGCCGACCTGTGAATGCAAGAGGCGACCGAGCCTCAGCCCAACGACGTCAGGCCGGAGTCGTTCGCACGCGCGCCTCGACCCCGATTCGCGGACAGAGCTCCAAGACCACGCAGCGATCGCAGGCGGGTGAGCGGGCGAAGCAGGTCCGTCGCCCATGCCAGATCAGCAATTGGTGCGCCTTCATCCATCGCTCCGGCGGCCAGAGCGCGGAGAGGTCCGCCTCGACCTTGTTGGGATCGATAGCGGTGCTCAGCCCCAGCCGGATCGACAGCCGCTTGATGTGGGTGTCCACCGGCAGAGCGGCGCCGCCTCCCAGGTGAGTGGCGACCACGCCTGCCGTCTTCAGCCCGACGCCGGGCAGGCGGGCGAGGAGATCGCGGCGGAGCGGCACCTGTCCTCCATGCTCCGCAACCAGGCTCCGCGCGGTCGATACCAGATTTTTGGCCTTGCTTCGATAGAGACCACAGCTCTTGATCCAGGGCTCGATCGCCTCTGGTGTCGAGGCCGCGTAGTCGCTTGCGGTGGGGAAGCGCTCGAACAGCGCCGGCGTCACCAGATTCACCCGCTTGTCGGTGCATTGGGCGGAGAGCATCACCGCCACCAGCAGCTCGAGCGATGTGCGGTAGTCGAGCTCGATCTTCGCTTCAGGCATCGCGGCGTCCAGGCGGTCAAGGATCTCTTGCGACCGCTTTTTCTTCGCGTCTTTAGATTCCCGGGACTCCCGCACCTCGCGCCTCATCGCCCACGCCTCATTCCAGGAGGTTAATAGCGTAGAGTATTCAGCGTGCGCTTTCGGATCGGCCGGGCGGTGTTCGTTGCTCATCTTGCCTGGCATCTCGCCGGGGTCGGCCAGGGTGAGGCTGCAGAGGCGGCTGAGCCGGAAGCGGTGGCCACCTACTGGGTCAATCCCGGCGCTCCGCCTGGTGGTGATGGCTCCGAAGCCCATCCCTATCGGAGCCTGACCCGGGCGTTGAAGCGCGATGGGCGCAAACGGATCCGGCTCGCGCCCGGCGTCTACAAAGGCGCCTTCGAGCTGGCGGGCGGCACCGAGCTTTGGGGCCCCGCGGTCACCCCTGAGCTGGGTGCCGACGAGGTTCGGCCGAGCGGCACCGCCGTTCTGGTGGG
>JBGTHI010000459.1:0-3119 GCA_041746295.1 Myxococcaceae bacterium | reverse complement strand
TTCACCGGGCTCGCCGACCTCATCCAGGCCAGAATAGGTACGGCACCACTTGAGCGCCTGCTCCAGCTCCCAGCGCGGATTGCGAGCGCCCCCACGGCCCAGCGGACCGCTGATCGCCTCACCCGGGCCCCCGGGCGCCCGCAATCCCGGTGACCGCAGCGCAATCCCCGCCCAGACCATGCCTCCGATACAGGCCAGAAGAACCACCGCCGCTGTCCGGGGCCCGAGGTAACGGCCGAAGCGGCCCTTGGGCACCAGAGCGATACGAGCGCCTCCCACTGTGACCACCGACCCGGGCAGCAGCTCGGTCCTCTCGGTCAGCCGCTTCCCATCGAGGAAGGAGCCGTTAGCGGAAGAGAGATCCTCCGCCCAGACCCGGCCCTCGCCATCCAGCTGCAGCTGGAGATGGCGACGGGAGGCGCCAGTGTCCTCCAGCCGGACGCCACAATCCTCACCGCGGCCGACCACGAGCGTGCCGGAGAGGGCCAGCCGCTCCGTCCGGCCATCCGCGTGCTGCACCGACAGCGTCGTCATCGGAAGTACTAGCCCGGATATTTCACAGCGTAAGTACTGCGGCGGCAGCCTATCGGCCTGCGGACGGCGTGCTCGCTCTTTCCTCGTGCAACGTGCATCAGCACGCCTCCTCGGTCATCTCTGCGCTTGCCGCCCTCGGCTCCGACATCCTGCACCTCGTTTCGCTCACGCTGTGAAGTATCCGGGCTAGTCCTCCCGGAAGAGACTCAGCTGCTCCTCGAAAGGGAGACCGCGCTCGCGCAGCTGGTCGTAGAATCTGGGCACCAGACCCGTAGGACGCAGACGACCTTGGATCCGACCCGACTCTTTGATCCCCTCCTGCCCCTCCTGCCCCTCCTGGCGAAAGACGAAGAGATCCTGAACCGTGGGATGCTCCCCCTCGATGCCTGTCAGCTCGGTGATCTGCGTCACCCGCCGCACCCCATCCGGGAAGCGGGCTTGCTGGACGATCAGGTGGACAGCAGAGGCGATCTGCTCGCGCACCGCGCGCGAAGGCAGGTCGACGCCGGCCATCAACACCATTGTCTCCAGGCGCAACAACGCGTCTCGCGGGGTGTTGGCATGCAATGTGGTCAGCGAGCCATCATGACCGGTGTTCATCGCCTGAAGCATGTCCAGAGCTTCGCCCGACCGGCACTCCCCCACCAGTATCCGGTCGGGTCGCATCCGCAGACAGTTCTTCACCAGATCGCGGATCGTCACCTGGCCGCGACCTTCCAGGTTGGGCGGCCGGGCCTCCAGCTGGATCCAATGTTCCTGCGACAGCTGGAGCTCCGCGGCATCCTCCACGCTGATAATCCGTTCGCTGGAAGGGATCAGGGCGCCCAGGGCGTTGAGGGTGGTGGTCTTGCCCGATCCGGTGCCACCGGAGATGACGATGTTCCTTCGCGCGAGCACCGCCAATTTCAAGAAGCTGGCCGCCGCCTCGCTCAGGGTGCCCTGGGCGAGCAGCTCCTCCAGCCGGAGCACGTCGCGCTTGAACTTCCGGATGGTGAGACAGGGGCCGGTCAGGGCAAGCGGCGGGATGATCGCGTTGACCCGGCTGCCATCCTTCAGCCGCGCATCGACCCAGGGGCTGGACTCGTCGATCCGGCGGCCCAGCGGTGCGACGATCCGCTCGATGGCGCCAAGCACCGCGCGATCGGAAGAGAAGACCTGCTCCGAGAGCGACAGCTTTCCGTCCCGCTCAACGTAGATCCGCTCCGCACCGTTGACCATCACCTCGCTGACACCGTCGTCCGCGAGGAGCGCTTCCAGGGGACCCAGCCCCAACGCTTCATCCAAAACCTCCTTCACCAACGCCTCGGCCTCAACCCCCTCGGGGAGCTCACACGCCTTCACGCGCGCCTCCACCACGGCGCGCACTTCGTTCTCCGCGCGGCTCCGGAGGGCCTGATCATCCAGGTGGTTGAGCTCGAGCCGGCGAAGATCCAGCCGCTCCAGCAGCTGATCGTGGATCTCCTTCCGTAGGGCCGCGCGTGACGCGCCGCCAACGTTCTCCAAGCCCGATGCCGTCTCCACCTCGTCGGACAGGACACGCGCTGGCGTGGGAGTGGGTGTTTTTGGATCCTCGCTTTCGTCCTGAGCTTGCTGAGCTTGCTGAGCTTGCTGAGCCTGAAGCACCGGCAAGGCACGCACGCCCGTCTCCGAGACCGAGTCCGCGCGCGGTGAACGGCCCACCCGGGTGACGGACGAAACCTCCGGCGATCGCACCGTGGCCGGTACGGCGATCAGTTCGATCTTCAAGACAAAGTCGCCGATCAGCACCTGATCCAGCGGCCTGATCTCCTGGGGCCCGGTGACCCGACTTCCATTGACGTAGGTGCCGTTGGTGGACCGCATGTCGACGATGATCGAACGGCCTTCCCTCAGCAGGATCCGGGAGTGATGTTTCGACACGTTGCCGTGCGCAAGCACGATGTCGTTCCCGGAAAGGCGCCCCACGGTGATCTCGTTCTTTAAGAACTCGAGTTCCTGCGCCTCTCCATCCTTCCCCGCCAGCTTCACTCTCAGCATGAAAAAACCCTATCGAAGCGCCAGCCGCCCGCCTGAAACCATTGTCAGGGCAGGTTGTCTAGTCGAAGATCCTGAAACGCACCTCTCCTTGTGCCTGCCGGTAGCGCGTCTTGATGTCACTGATCGACGCCGACATCCGTTCGGATCCCGGCGCGACGATCCGGGGCGTAACGAAAATCAGCAGCTCGCGATATCCAAAATCGAAACCGCGACTCTTGAACAGCTCTCCTATCAGCGGCAGATGGCCAAGTCCCGGCAGCTTCGAGACCGATTTTTGTTCGTCGTAGCTGAAGACACCGGAGAGCACGATGGTCTCACCGTGACGCACGGTGACGTTGGTGTTGACCCGGCGGGTCCGGAAGCCGGGCACTTGGGCGGATCCGCCGAAGGAGACCGCCACCGAGGTATCGACCTCTGAGGCTTCCGCCTCGATCTCGGTCTGAATGAAACCGGAGCGATCCGCGGTCGGCCGCAATTTGAGAATTATCCCGTACTCCTTGTACTGAACCGCTAGCTGATTGTTGGTGATTAGCGGGATCGGCACCTGACCGCCGGCCAGAAACTCCGCC
>JBGTHI010000458.1:0-6256 GCA_041746295.1 Myxococcaceae bacterium | reverse complement strand
CTTCACGCCGCGCGGGAGGCCCCTGGGTCGCTCGTTGCTCGCGGCGGGGAGCTTGACCTTTGCGCGGACCGCGCGGCGAGTGGCCACTCAGGTTCGGCGCCGCTGCCGCTTCCGCTCGCCCACTGGGGACAAAGTCGGCGGTCAGCTCGCGCTTCACGTAGGTGCGCCAGATCTCCCCCGCATCGCCGGAACGATTGTTGAGCGCTGGATCGATTGCCGCGAAGAACCGGCGGATCGTCTCTAGATCGCGCGAGAAGAAGAACTCGGCCTTGCTGTTGTGTGCGGCGCCCACCACCTGGGGAAAGTCGATGAGGGTCGGCCCGTTCCAAGCGAGCAGGACGTTGTAGGGCGACAGGTCGCCGTGGATCAGATCGCAAACCAGCATCCGGATGATCTGCTGGCACAGGTCGGCGTAGAGTTCGGCGGCGCGCTCGCGCGGAATCGCCGCATCGATCAGACGGGGCGCCGGATGACCCTCGGCGTCGACCACCGTCTCCATCAACAACACACCTTCGTAGAACAGGTGTGGTTTGGGGACGCGAAGCCCTTCCGCGAACAGCTTCTCCAGCGCCTCCGACTCCTTGCTCTTCCATGCCTCTTCATCGGCGGCGCGGCCGAAGCGGCTCCCCCGCTGCATGGCGCGCCGGGTCCGGGTATTCCGAACCGCGCGGCCCTCTTTGTAGTCCGCGTTGTTCTTGAAGCTTCGGACGTGCCGCTCTTTGTAGACCTTGGCAGCGACGATCTCCCCGGCATGCTGCACCAGGTAGATATCCGCTTCTTTACCGCTCTTCAGTCGGGTGAGAACCTCGTCGATGATTCCGTCGGCGACGAGTGGATCGAGAGGGTCGACCATGATCCTTATGAGTTCGCTTGAGAGAGAGGCCCGGCCCAATAAATCAGGCCGGGCCTCCATGAGATTGAAGCGACCGTTGCCTTAGATCGGCCGGACGTTCGCGGCCTGCAGACCCTTTGGCCCCTTGGTCACATCGAACTCCACCTTCTGACCCTCGGCCAGGCTGCGGAACCCGTCCACCTGGATGGCGGTGTGGTGGCAAAACACGTCCTCGCCGCCCCCGTCCTGGGTGATGAATCCGAAGCCCTTCGCATCGTTGAACCACTTCACGGTACCAGTTGCCATGTGCTCGTCTTTGTCTTTCGGCCCGGCGGATGTGCCGGATGGCGTCTTTCTACACTGAGAGCCTTGGCCCTGGAAGCTCCGCGGCGCGCCAGAGGTACCAACTGGCTACCGACCGATAGGGACGCCACTTGAGACCCCGCTTTTCCAACTCTCTTTTGCTGGGCAGTTTTCGCTTGCGAAAGGCCCGGGCGAACCCCTTCCGGACCCCATAGTCGTCGAGCGGTAGGATGTCCGGCCGGCCCAGCCTGAACATCAGGAACATCTCCACCGTCCAGCGGCCGATTCCCCGCACCCAGGAGAGCTGCTCGATCAGCACCTCGTCAGATAACCCCTCCGCCTCGACCAAGGTCGGGATTTCACGGGCTTCTACTTTTAAAGCCAGATCCCTGAGGGCGCGGCTCTTCGCCCCCGAGAGGCCCGCGCCGCGGAGTGCTTGAGCGGACGCAGCGAGGAGCTGCTTGGGTGTAAAACCTTCCGCTCTCGCCGGAAAAAGCCCGCAGAGCCTCTCGAAGATTCTGCCCGCGGCCTTCCCATTGAGCTGTTGGTAGACGATCGAGCGAGCAAGCGCATGGAACACACTCCGCGTCTTTTCGACCCGCATCTCAAAGGGGCCGATGAGCTCGATCAGCCGTCCTAGGCCGGGGTCCGCCTCTCGGAGCCACGCCAGGGCCGGCCCGGGATCGAGGTGTGGCGAAGGATCCTGGGGCCGGATGACCGTCACCTGCTTCGGCGGGATCGGTCGGCGCTTCATCCGTTCGGCGGCCATCGACTCTCCCGAATGTAAACGCCCCGAAATCCAGAGCGCGTCGGCTCGAGATCCCGGGGCGATGGCCTCTTCGCAAGAAGAGGACTAGTCGTTCTTCTTGACGGCGACGAAGTTGTAGGCCGAGTCGCAAGGAAGCGCCGCGAAGTCGGTATCGGTGGCCACGCAGGTGCCGCTCTCGCGCGCGACATTGAAGGAGAGCGTCAGGTTGGCCTTGTTGTCGTCGGTCAGCTCGCCGGTGACGCTCCGCTTCACCCGGACGTTGCAGGCGCCATAGGAGATCAAGTAGTTCGCCTCGTACGCCTCGGTCAGCTGGTTTGAGGAGAGCGTCGCGGTCGGTAGGGTGGTCGCCCCCGCCTGGGCGTCGTTGGAGAGATTGAAGGTCGCGGTGTCGTTCTCCACCGCGATGCCGATCACCTTCTCCGGGTCGGTGTAGGCTCCCAACAGGCCGCAACCGTCCGCTGCGGAGGCGAGCGTCGCGCTCGAGACGGCGTAGGTGCCGGCCTCGAAGTTATGAGAGTCGGTGCCGTCACCACCGCAGGCGGCGGCCAGAACGGTGCTGCTCAGGAGAAGCGCAGGTCGAAGTCGCATGTTTAGAACCCCGCTCGCTTCGCCTTTTGCTGAACGGTGGTCCCGGTGGCCGGCGCCGAGGACTTGATCTCCGCCTTGGCTGCGTCCTCCTTGGCGGTCGCCCTAGCCGCGCTCGCCTTGGCCGCCTTGCCGGCCTGGGTCTTGGCGCCCGCCTCAGCCTTTTCCATCTGGGCCTTGGCCGCCTCGTCCGCGGTCTTCTGCAGCGCCGCGAGCTGCTCCTGGGTGCTCTTGAGTTGGCCCTCTGCCACGGTCGCGCGATCTTCGGCTGCCGTCAGGCTGGACTGCGCCTTGGATAGATCGCTCTTGCAAGTCGCCAGGTCCGCCTCCGCCTGCTTGTTGCATCCCGCCAGGCTCAGCGCCGCGGCCACGCTTAGAAACGCTACTCTCTTCATTGTGAACCTCATTGGTTTGTGAAGTCGGGGTGAGCATCATTGCGGAAGCGCAACGTACTGCAAATTTGAATCCGCTCTTCGTCCCAACGATGCGCACCGCCCGGCGATTCTGCAGATCGCGGTTGATAGGCTCGAACACCGAGTCTTGCTGCTATCCCGTCGAGATCAGGGCAGGCAGCGCACCCGATACGGCCCGATCGTCGGTGATTTGATCCGGCCCGGTCCGGACCGCTCGGTGATCCTTAGCCAGCAGGAGATAGATCGCCGGGACGAAGAAAAGGGTGAAGGCGGTCCCTACCAGCATCCCGGAGATCAGCACCAGTCCGATGCTGTTCCGCGCCGCCGCTCCCGGCCCGGTCACCAGGGTGAGAGGGAAGTGGCCACAGACCGTTGCCACGCTGGTCATCAAGATCGGACGCAGCCGGGTGAGCGCTGCCTCCCGAACCGCCTCGAGCTTGGAGTGCCCCTGCTCTTGGAGCTTGTTGGCGAACTCGACGATCAGGATCCCGTTCTTGGCCACCAGACCGACCAGCGTCACCAACCCCACCTGGGAGTAGACGTTCAGGGTAGTGGTCCAGCCGTCGGTGAAGAAGGCCATGTTCGGGTTCGGCATCTTGAGGAACATCAGCACCAGAGAGCCGAACATTCCCAAGGGAACCGAGCCGGCCAGGATCACCAGCGGATCGCGGAAGCTGTTGAACTGCGCCGCCAGCACCAGAAAAATCAGCACGATCGAGAGGATGAACGCCGGCAGGAAGGCGTCCCCCTCGGTGCGGAGCTGGCGCGACTCTCCCGTATAGTCGAGCGAGTAGCCCTTTGGGAGGATCTTGGCCGCCTCCCCTTCCAGATAGCCCAGCGCCTCATCCAGGGGACGGATGGCCACGCCGCTCAGCTTGACCGCGTTGAGCTGCTGGAATCGATTGAGCGATCGAGGCGTCACCGCATTCTTTACCGTAGCGATCGACGAGAGCGCGATCAGCTTTCCGTCCGGTCCGGTCACGTGGATGTTCTTGAGCTGATCCGCGTTCAGCCTGTCGACCTGTAAGACTTGAGGGATCACCTTGTAACTGCGGCCCGAGATGCTGAACCGGTTGACATAATTTCCGCCCACCGCCGCGCCCAGATCCTGCCCGATCTGCTGCAGGCTCAATCCCAGCTCAGCGACTTTATCCCGGTCGAGCTCCAGCTGTGCCTCAGGTTGGTCCAGCTTGACGTCGATCAGCGGCGGGAAGGCGAACAGACCGCTCTGGGTGGCCTTCTCCTGGATCTTCTGCACGAAGCTCAAGATCTCCGACGAGTCGGCCGTAGAGGCGACTACGAACTCCACGGGGAACTGGCCGCCACCAGGCAGGGACGGAGGCAGGATCGGGAAGGTCTGCACCACCGGGATGACACTCACCTTCTGCTGGGTCTCCGGCAGGATCTCGGTCGCGCTTCGCTCTCGCTTGTCCCAGGGTTTCAGTCCCTGGCCCCAGAAACCCCCCGTGGGGCTGGTGATCTGGAAGACGAAGCCGGTCTCGGGGGTCTCTGCAACCGTCTTGTAGATCGCCCGCGTGGAGGGGATCAGCTGCTCGACGGTTGAGTTGGAGGGGGTGTTGACCACGCCGAAGATGACCCCCTGATCCTCGAGCGGTGCCAGCTCCTTGGGCACCTGCGAGAAGAGCAGCACCACCAGGAGGCTGACCACCGCCCACACGCCGTAGATCACGCCGCGGTTACGGAGCGCGCCATCCAGGCGATCCGCGTACCAGCCGCGGATCCGCTCGAAGATCCGGTTGATCCGGCCGGGCAGCCCGCGATCTTGGTGGCCGGGCTTAAGCAGCTTGCTGGACATCATCGGCGAGAGCGTCAACGCGACCACGCCGGAGAGGGTGACCGCTCCGGCCAGCGTCAGCGCGAACTCGCGGAAGAGCGCTCCGGTCAGCCCTCCCTGGAAGGCGATCGGCGCATAGACCGCGGCCAGGGTGACGGTCATCGCGATGATCGGCCCCACCAGCTCCCGCGCGCCGTGCAGCGCTGCCTGGAACGGTCCTCGGCCATCTCGCAGGTGCCGCTCCACGTTCTCCACCACCACAATGGCATCGTCGACCACCAGACCGACCGACAGCACGATCGCCAGCAGCGTCAGCAGATTTAAGGTGAAGCCGAACAGCTGCATCAGAAAGACCGCGCCGATCAGCGAGACGGGAATGGCGACCACCGGGACGATCACCGACCGGACCGACCCCAGGAAGAGGAAGATCACCAGCACCACGATCAGCAGCGTCTCGGCCAGGGTTTGGACCACCTCATCGATCGCGCTCTGGATGTACTCGGTTGCATCGTAGGCCACATAGGCCTTGAGCTGCTCGGGGAGGTCCTTCTCCAGATCTTCCAGCTCGGCGCGGACCCGTTTGATCACATCCAAGGAGTTGGCGTTGGGAAGCGGCCAGATGCCGATGAAGACGGCCGTCTTGCCGTCGAAGTTGACCACCGTGTCGTAGTCCTCGGCGCCTAGGGCCACGTCCGCGATGTCGCCCAGCCGGACCACCGCCCCACCCTCCTGGCGGACCACCATCTGCTGGAACTCGCGCACCGAGCGGAGGTCGGTGTTGGCGGTGAGATTGACCTGAACCAGCGATCCCTTGGTCTGTCCCACCGCTGCCAGATAGTTGTTGCCTGCCAGCGCCTGGCGAACCTGGCTTGGGCTGATGTTCAACGACGCCATCCGCTCCGGCTTGAGCCAGATCCGCATCGCGAAGGTCCTGGCCCCCAGGAGGTCCGCCCGCTGCACCCCTGCCACGGCGGAGAGCCGCGGCTGCACCACCCGGACCAGGTAGTCGGTGATCTCGTTCTGCTTCAGAAATTCGGAGGAGAAGCTCAGGTAGGCCGAGGCAAACTGGCTCTCGGTCGACTCAATGTTGATCGCCGGGACCTGCGCCTCGGGAGGAAGATCCCCGCGGACTTGATCGACCTTGGCCCCGATCTCCGCGAGCGCCTTGCTGGCGTCGTAGTTGAGCCTGAGGTTCGCCTTGATGATCGACTGGTTCTGCAGGCTCTGTGATTCCAGGTAGTCGATGCCGTCGGCCGAGGCGATCACCCGCTCCAGCGGGGTGGTGATAAAGCCGCGAACCAGATCGGCATTGGCGCCGACGTAGGTCGTGGTGATGGTCACCGCCGCGCTTTCGCTTCGGGGATACTGCCGGATATTGAGGGTCCGGATCGCCTGCAGCCCGCCGATGACGATGACCAGGTTGACGACGACGGCCAGGACAGGGCGCTGGATGAATCGATCGGTGAACGCCATCTACTGCTCCGCCGGGGTCGGCGCCAGCCGGGCGGTGGGGGCCAGGCTGTTGTTCACCTGCACCGCCATGCCGTTGCGCAGCTTGA
>JBGTHI010000457.1:0-1940 GCA_041746295.1 Myxococcaceae bacterium | reverse complement strand
GCCGCGTAGACCTCCAGCTCGCAGCCAACGCCCGCGACGAGCTAAAGGCACAGTACCTGGCCCGAAGCGGCATCGGCGTCACCCGCCTGCTGCTCCGCTTCCAGCGTCAGCTCAACAAGATGCCGATCCCCAATCTGGGCGGACTCCTGGGAGGATTGGGCGGCGCGACCGGCGCGACCGGCGCGACCGGAAACGCCGCCGCGGGCGGCTCCACCACCATGAGCATCCAGCTTTGGAAAATGGCGCGGATCGACTGCCACCTGATGCAGGGGCTGACGGGCGGTGGAGAGGATCTGGGCGAAGGCGGGCTGGAGGGGTTGGGCGGCGGCTTCGGCCAGTTCGATGGCTGCTTCGACACCGAAATTTCGGACGAGGAGGAGAAGTTAAACGTCAACCGGCTGGACGCGCCCGCGCTCTCCAGCCGTCCCGTGGTGGAGCGGCTGCTGGACCTCTTCTCCGACAAGCGGTTCGAGTTTCTCTACGAGAAAGAGGACAGCAACCACGTCAAGGCCGATCCCCGGGATGCTGTGGTGGCCCTGCGCGACTGGATCGACGAGGACGACGTCCAGTCGGCGATCAACCCGGCGACCACGGGCGAGCCCTTCTCTCGCGGCTTCGCCGACGAAGCGACGCTCTACGAAAAGTACGTTCCCCGCTACCGCCCCAAGAATGCCCGCTTCGACACGCTGGATGAGCTCTACCGGGTCCACGGCGTGAACGATCAATGGATGGCCGCCTACCGCGACCGGCTGACGGTCTACCCGGATGTCAACTCCAAGCTGAACATCAACACCGACGACCCGGTGCTGCTCCAGATGGCGATCCTCTCGGTCGCCGACCCGTTGCGGGTTGATGCGCGGCTGCGGGATCCGGTCTTCATCGACGGCTTGATCCAGAAGATCCGTGCCGCCAAACTGATGCCGCTGCTCGGGCTCTCGGTGAATGACTTCATGACGCTGGTGGAAGTGGCGGGCGTCCCGATCAACAGTACCCTCCGGTCGAACGTTCAGAACAATCGAGCGGTGGAAGACAAGAGCAGCACCTTCCGCATCCGCGCCACCGGCGAGGCCGGCGCGGTCCAGAAGACCTTGACCGCGGTGGTGCGGCTAGATGACGGCCTGGGCCGGCTCGTCTATTGGAGAGAGGAGTAGGCAACGATGGCTAAGATTCTCGGCCTGGACCTCGGGTCCCACAGCGTTAAGGCGGTGTTGATCGAGGGCAACGCGCGCGGCTACCGGCTCCTGGCGGCCCAGACGGTGCCGCGCGCAGCCAGCGAAGATGCGTCCACGAGCCTCAGGTTGGCGCTAGGTCAGCTGGCCGCCGACCCTCGGTTCGCCCGAGACTCGGTGGTTGTCTCCGTTCCCGGCGCCTCCATGGCCACCCATCCGATCACCCTCCCCTTTGCCGACCCCAAGAAGGTGGAGGCAGCGCTCGGCTTCGAGGTGGAGAGCCAGCTGCCATACGACCTGGACGACGCGGTCTACGACTACCAACCCGGCCCGGCCAACCCCGGCGCAGCGGGCGCCGAGCGGACCGATCTGGTGGTGGGCGTCCTCCGGAAGGAGGAGCTGCGCCAGCTCCTGTCGACCCTCAAGGAGCAGGAGCTGGAGCCGCGGGTGGTGACCCATGCCGCATTAGCCCTCCAGAACCACCTGATCGGCGCCAAGGAGCTGTTCTCCTCCGTTCCCGAGGGCGAAGCGGTGGCGTTGATCGACATCGGGCACGAGCGAACGCACGTGGCGATTGGCCGCCCCGGTCTGCCGGCGGAGTTCGCGCGGACCTTCGCCGCGGGCGGTCGAGACTTGACCCGGGCGGTGGCGTCCGAACTCCAGATCCCGCCGGAGCAGGCCGCCTCTTGGAAGGAGGAGGTGGCCGACCTGGCCGCGTCGCCCTCCAGCCCCGACTACGAGCGGGCGCGCGCCGCGTTGATGCGGGGCATG
>JBGTHI010000456.1:0-5506 GCA_041746295.1 Myxococcaceae bacterium | reverse complement strand
CCGGCCGGCCGGTGATCGCCCTGGGCCGCGGGGGCGCGCTCGAAACGGTGACCCCGGAGACCGGGCTCTTCTTCGCCGAGCAATCGGTCGACGCGCTCACCGAGGCCGTGATCCGGTTCAGCGCCGAGGAGTCGCGCTTCTCGCCCGAGAGATGCCGTGAGCGCGCGATGCGATTTTCGCGCGAGGTCTTCCAGGCGGCCTTCCTAGAGCAGGTGGACGCGGCCTGCTCGGTCTAGGGCTGGGATTTCGAGGGTCTTTGGCTCGGTCCGGTTGGTTCTCTTGTATTCCAGCGGGCTTGGGAGATACGAGAGCGGGGGAGGTTCGCGAGTGTTCAGCCGGCTCCAGCGTTTCTACAACTCGATCAAGGTCGGCGCGGACATGGCGATGCTCGCGCTCGCCTTCGTGCTGGCCTACCTCACCCGTTTCCTGGGACCGCTGGCCGGCATCGGTCCCATGGCCGGCATTCAGCCGCCCTGGCAGGACACGGTGGCGGCGTTCCTCACGGTGTTGGTGGTCTACCCGTTCTGCTTCCACCAGGCCCGGCTCTATCAGACCAACCGGTCGCGCACGCACCTGGGCGAGCTGTTCGCCATTCTGCGCGCGACGATCACCGCCACGCTGATCATGGTGGCGATCACCTACTTCACCCGGGAGCGATATTCACGACTGACCTTCGGCATGTTCGTGCTCTACGCCTTCGTGCTGGTCTCGCTGAACCGGTTGGCTCTCCGCCAGCTGCTCAACGAAGTGCGGCGCCGGGGCTTCAATTTGAAGTCGATTTTGGTCGTGGGCGCGGGTGAGCTCGGCCGCCGGGTGATCGGCACCATCCACGCCCATCGCGAGCTGGGATTTCAGGTGGTGGGGGTGCTCTCGCGGCACGCGGAAAAGGTAGGCACCAAGGTCGACGGTGTTCCGGTCCTGGGGAGGATCGAAGAGGTCGGCCAGGTCTTGAATGGAGCCGAGGTTGACCAGGTGATGATCGCCCTCCCAATCGAGGACCAGCCGATGGTCAAGGGGCTGATGGAGCAGCTCGCGCTCCGCACGGTGGACGTGAAGGTAGTGCCGGATCTCTACCAGTACATCACCGTCTGCGGTGGGCTGGAGGAGTTCGGAGGGCTGCCGATCATCAGCCTGCAGGGAGCGCCGCTGGACGGCTGGAATAGGGTCCTCAAGCGCTCCTTCGACGTGACGGTGGCGGCGATGGTGCTGTGGGTGCTCTCTCCCCTGATGGCGCTGGTGGCGGCGGCGGTGAAGCTGGCCAGCCCGGGACCGGTGTTCTACCGGCAGGAGCGGATGGGCCTGGACGGCCGGACCTTCCGGATTCTGAAATTCCGGACGATGAGTCAGGATGCCGAGCCCACCGGCGCGACGATGGCGCAGAAGGACGATCCGCGACGGACGCCACTAGGCACTTGGCTCCGGAGGCTGTCGATCGACGAGCTGCCCCAGCTGTTCAATGTCCTGGTGGGGGACATGAGCTTGGTAGGTCCGCGACCCGAACGCCCGATCTTCATCGAGGAGTTCAAGCGGCACATCCCCAAGTACCACCTGCGCCACAAGGTGAAGTCCGGGATCACCGGCTGGGCGCAGATCAACGGGCTGCGCGGTCAGACGTCGATCGAGAAGCGGATCGAGTATGATCTCTATTACATCGAGCACTGGTCGCTGTTGCTGGACCTCAAGATCCTCACCCGTACTGCTCTGGGCGGATTTCTCTCCAAGAACGCCTACTGAATGCCTCCTCCCTATTCGCGGCACGTCTTCGTCTGTACCAACCGGCGTCCCGACGGGGTGCCGCGCGGCTGTTGTGCCAGCAAGGGCTCCGAGGAGGTCCGCGCCCAGTTCAAGGCGGAGCTCCGAAAACAGGGTTGCAGCAGTGACGTGCGGGCCAACGCGGCCGGCTGTCTGGACGCCTGCGAACGCGGGGTGGCGGTGGTGATCTACCCAGACAATGTCTGGTATGGCGGGGTGACGGTGAACGATGTGGAGGAGATCGTCCGCGAACATATGGTGGGCGGACGACCGGTGGAGCGGCTGCGACTCCCGCTCGATGGGCCGTGGGTCGAAACTTAAACACCCTCGCCCGACTTGTCGGCAGTCTGAGGTAAGTGATTCGCTGTCGCGACTCGGACTGCCGCCTCCATGGTTTGAAGAGGCCGCTGTAGGGTCCCCAAGCGTCGCGTATCCTGGTCGATGGGGAACCGCAAACCGGTCCCCCAATTAGGCTGCTGATCGAGCCTCGTCTGCAAGCTCAACTGAGCCATCCCAGGCGGCTGTCGCGCAGCGTCGACCAGTGCGCTGGCGATCTGCCAGATCTCCTCGGGGGAAACTCCCAGGGAATCTGGCCGTACGCCTTGGGACATTGCCTCATAGAGTGCCGTTCCCTGCGTTGCCGTCAGATCAGCAAGCAATGCTCCTTGATGGGTCAACTCCTGGGTGACAATCGCTCCCGGGTACCACCCGGAGAGGACGTCCCCAAGCTCCGCTAGGTAAGCGGAGCTGCCATCGTCCATCAGCTTCCCCAGAAGTGGGTCTTCTTGGATAACCGTTCCAAGCCGCCCTTCCTCCAAGGGCGAAGCCGTGACGAGTGGAAGGTTGGTCACCCCCTCAATAATCTTGAGCAACCTGGCAAGCTCTCTCGCGTAGAAGTCACCCCTCACCGTCAACTCGATGAGGACCGCGGCGGCGTTCGCATTCTCGAACGTCACCAGTGCTCCTCGTGGGTCTGTCATCGCCGCGCGAGCCGAATCCCAAAGTCGGTCGATGGATTGATCCAAGGCAGGAGGCGGCTCCTGCAGACGTCCCTCCATCACTGCCCCGACCACATATGCCCGATCAGGCCATTTCACCCCCGCGACCTTGAGCGCTTCGAGGAGCAGCCGGTGCGCGCTGACCCCCTCGTCCCCGCTACCAAACGCATCACGAAGCCGACGGATCGAGGCGTCCTCCGCAGCCCACCCATGGACATCGGAGACAATGGCCTGGACTACTCCCCTCGCCATGTCCGGGTGTCTTCCCTGTAGGTGCCTCCCCCAGTCTCCCTCGACCAACTGCCGAAGAGAGGAGGGGCGACCTGACGAAGAACCGATTCTGGCAGATGAGTGTTGACTCATAGTCCGCGTTATCGCCGTCGCGGCCCCACTGTTGCCAGCAGCTTATCTGTGCGTGGGAGTTCCTGTCAGCGAGAGAGATGAGCCGCACAATGAGTTCTAATAGTCTTTCCGCTCTCAAGAGGCATCGAGTAGGTCCCGCCGACGCCACAACGGTCTGCGCCGCTCGGATCTGGGCTCGAGAAACCGCGCCAACCCAGGGGAAACGAGGGCAGCTCACTTATTACGTTTAGTACCTCAGCGCAGTTGAAGATGATCGGTTCATTTCGCGCACTTCAACCGATCAAAACCTCTGCGCAGAGGTACTCGCGGTAGGGTTAGAGGGTTAGGGCGGGGGCCTGAATGGGGAAGCCTGGAGAGAGAGGTGTCTCCCGCGTATGAGGAGTGACCTCGATGCGGCGGTTCAATGGGAGCGTGCGGGAGCTGCCACCCTCATCCACGGGGAAACCTTGAACGCCACTCTCCCAATCTACCGCGGGGACGACTGTGCCTGCCGCGTCGGATTCCGACGCGCTATGCACAGTCGTTCCGAAGTCAGCGCGCCGAGCCGGGGAGGGCATCCGTTCCGAGCGCGAAGGAGGCCCACCTGCCAATTCTACTATAAAGAGCGGGGGGATGACTTCGCCCCACCCCCAACCCGACCTTCGCTTCGGACCAGGCTCTCTGCTGATCGGGGGTCGCCCCCCCCCCAAAGCTTGGAGTGGTGAGCAAGCCCCCCGCCGATGAACATCTCCTGAGGATCCCGCCCGTTCGCACAGGCGGCGCATGAGGCTACCCCCGAGCGACGTAGCGGCAACCACCCCCTCCGCTCTCTATAGGAGCCCACTCCCTAACAACCTGGCGAGCACCTGATAGTCGACACGATGCTATGGGGGACGATCCCTATTCTCCGCCAGAATCGGCTTGTCGGGCTCCAGCACCCGGACCGCCCTCCCGAGCCATCACAACTTCATCTCCCGGGTGAGGTTGGCTCTTCGTAGATTGGCACTCGTCAGAGGCGAGCACTTCCGCGCACCCCCTGTTGCTCCACCGGATTCTAGAGCACGGCCGCGAGTTGGGTCGCGACTTCATAGTCGAGCAGTGGCACCACGCCGCCGCCGGTCGCGATATTGACGATCGCCGAGGGCGCGCCCCTGCAGACACCCGACCACTGCGGCGCGGGCTCGATACCCACCGACGCATAGGCGGAGTAGTCGACGAACAGCTCCGTTTGGCGGACCGAGTCGGGGGTGCAGAGCCAGTGCGGCTCCCGCTGGAGAGGCACGCGCGCCTGAACCACGTAGCCGTTCGAGGGGTCCTCGGCGCGCTCGTGGCAAAGTCGAGCCCATTCGGCCTTCACCTCCGAGTCGGCCTCGGCGCCGGGTCCAAGAAAGACCGAGGAGCCGCCGTAGCCCCACGCCCGTTTGATCACAAAGCGCTCAGGATGCGCCGCGACCTGCGCCACCAGCTCCTCAATCCAGTCTCCCTCCGGCCCCTTGCCGGCCCCTGCCCGCAGCAGCCGCGTCCAGGGAACGCTTCCGTTCACCAACTGGCGCTCCTCGGGAGTGAGCCCCATCGCCTCCGCGAGTTCATCGTTGGCTGCCCCGCTGGAGAGCAGGGCGAAGCTGGACTTGGCCTCGACCTGCGACGCGGGCGGGTTCAGCAGTACCGTCCCGGCTGAGAGCCGCCCCGCGTAGAAGGCCTTCAGCTCCGGCGGGACGGGTTCGGTCTCCAGGCGGCGCACGAACAGATGGCGGTAGACCAGATCGACTGGCCGGCCGCGGACGGAGACCCGCTCTCCGAAGGCCAGCTCGTCCGGATGGGCCAACTCGGTGGGAACGCCGGCAGCGGAGAATCGCCGCGCCAGAAAGCGAAGCTCCCCGGTCTGTGAGTCATTGCGCCGGCAAAGGATGGCGATCGACTCCGGCTCTCGTTTCTTCCACTGGCGGTAGCCGTTCAGCAGCGCCCGGAAAAGCGCCTCCACGTTGGAGCCGTTCTGCCTCTGGAGCGCCTCGACCGATGAGGTGGCCAGCCCGACCCGTTCTCCCAGCAGCGCGATTAAGCCCTCCGCGGCCAGGTCGGAGTATCCCTGCATCGCCGGGATGGTGGCGTTCACCTCCAGGACGGCAAGCCCAGTCGGGGTGCCGGCTACCAGGCAGTCTAGACGTACGGTCGCCAGGTTGAGCGGTCGGCCCCGCTGGGCGGTGGCGAGCGCGCGCTCCAATGGAGAGAGTGCGGAGAGCACCTCGGGACGGCCGGTCTCGACCGCCCAGTGTGCCGCCTTGACCGAGGCGGCAGAGAGGGTCGCCGCGAGCTTAGCGCGCCGGATCCGCTCGGCGGCCTCCAAGATGACCGGCAGACAGGAGATGGCGATGGGCCGCGACGAGCCGTCGGGAAGCGTCACCGACAGCCCGGCC
>JBGTHI010000455.1:0-3985 GCA_041746295.1 Myxococcaceae bacterium | reverse complement strand
CTTAGGCCCCAGAGCAAGGCCGCGTTGCCCAGCGCCTTGCCCAGGAACAGGGCGCGCGAATCGGCCGGCAGGAGCTGAAGGCCGGTCAGGGCCTGATTCTCGGCCTCCACCCGGAACGACTCGCCCAGGGACAAGGTGCTCGCGAAGAGCACCCCCAGCCAGAGATAGCCAGCCGCGTTCTTGCGGAGGGCGAGCGGGTCGGGCCCCAGTGCAAACGAGAAAAGGAGCAGGGTGGCCAGTGCGAAGAAGACCAGGGCGTTGGTGCGTGCGCGCGTCCGCCACTCCAATACCAGATCCTTGGCGAGGAGGATCGCCGCGGTTCGGAAGAGCCCCGGCCTGCTCCGGGCGGGGCTCAAGCGGCCACCTGTCGGCCTTCGTGCAAGTGCAGGCGCTCCTGGGTCAGCGCCTGGCCCCTGCTCCACGAGGTGGGTGGCCAGCACCACCGAGCAACCTCCGTCCTGGAGCTCGTGGACTAGCCCCTCCATCCAATCGATCCCAGCGGGATCCAGCTCGCCGAACGGCTCGTCCAGAAGCGCCACCCGGGGCGCCTTGAGCAGCAGCCGGGCGATCGCGAGCCGCTTCCGCATCCCGGCCGAGAACTGCCGAACGGGATGGTCGGAACGCTGGCGCAGACCGACGCGATCGAGCAGCTCCGCGACCCGGGGACGAGGGGTGCTCTCCCCGAGGAGGTGGGCCGCGAAGGAGAGGTTCTGCTCGGCGGTCAGGTCCTCGTAAAGAAAGCTGGCGTGAGAAAGGAGGGCGACCTTGGCTCGAACCGCCTCGCGGTCCTCCCGAGTGTCCAACCCCATGACGGCAATGCGGCCGGTCGAGGGTGCGCTGGCCGTGGCAAGCAGCCGGAGCAGGGTCGACTTGCCGGAGCCGTTGTGACCGGTCAGGAGGAGAGAGCGACCCGGGGCCAGCTTCAGGCTCACCTCGGCCAGCGCCCACCGGCGTCCGTACCGTTTGCTCACCTCATGCACGTCCAGCGCCCAGGGCGCGGCTTCCGAAGCCATCGGCGGGTGGGTCTTATCTCAAAACTCGAGGCGGTACGAGGGTTTTGCCTTTGCGAGCAGCCCGTCCTGCGCAGGGCGGCTCGGGCGGCAGCGCCGGGCGCGAGCACTGTGAGTTTGAGATTGTTCCGCCGGGGTCTCTGCCTGTAGATCTCAAGACTCCCAGGCTCCGCAGCCTCCGGAGGAAGAGCGGGTCCGAGCAAATATGGTCTCAAAGTTCGTGATGCGACGGGTGGTCAAGGGAGCGGCGGCCAATCTGGCGCACTATTCCGGTATTCGGAATCTGGTGTCGGCGGTTCGCCGTCGGCAGGCCGGAGGGCGTCGGGTGCTAATCCTCAGCTACCACCGGGTGGTGGAGAGCTTTGAGGAGGAGATCAAGCGCTCTATTCCCGGCCTGCTCATCTCCCAGGCGACCTTCCGCCGTCACGTGGAGGAGGCGCGGGCGGCGGGGTACGAATTCGCCTCGATCGGTGACGCGGTGGAGGTGATCGCGGGTCGGAAGAAGGCCAAGCGCGATCTCTGTGTGATCACCTTCGACGACGGCTACCGAGACGTGTACCGGTATGCCTTCCCGGTGATGAAGGAGATGGGCGTTCCGGCGATCACCTACCTGCCTTCTTCGTTCATCGGCACCAACCGGCGACTGACCCATGACCGGCTCTTCCACCTGGTGAAGTGGGTCCAGAAGAGCCGGCTTCAGCTGGTCTATGACACCATGCCGCCGGCAGGCGCGGCGCTGTTCTCGGAGATCTTCTCCGGCCGGAAGTCGGTCTCCGCCGCCCTCGACGACTTCATCGAGCACACTCCCAACGGCGTGCTCACCGCCCTGGTCGACGCCCTTGAGCAGCAGCTAGGTGCGGGACCAGAGCTCAAGCCCGAGCAGGGCGATCTGATGAGCTGGGATGAGGTCCGCAAGATGTCCAAGGCCGGCTTCGACTTTGGCGCCCACACGCTGCACCATACCGTGCTGACGCTCGAGTCGATCGACGCCATCGAGAACGAGATCCGCTCCTCCAAGGAAGTCCTAGAGCGCGAGCTGGGCAGACCGGTGGTCGACTTTGCCTACTGCAACGGCTGGTACTCCGACGAGGTGATCGACGCGCTCAAGCGGAACGGCTTCCGCTCCGCGGTCACCACCGAAGACTTTCCCGTCAAGTTGGGCGATGACCCGTTCACGCTGAAGCGCAAGGTGCTCTGGGAGAACTTCAGCACCGGCGCGTTGGGCGAATATTCGTCTCCGCTGACCCAGTGCCAGTTGGACGATGTCTTCGGGATCCTTCGCGTCAACCACCCGGTCCCCGGAAGGCGTCCGCAGAATACGCGGTGCGAAGTGCCTGCGGCCCCCGGTTCGACGGTCGCGGGCGGCGGTCACGGGGACGCCTAAGTTGAGCTCCAACTCGGGGTCGTTCCTGGGCAAGGCAGGGCCCCTGGTATTGGCTCGCCTGCTCTCGTCGGTGGTCACCTTCTTCATCCCGCTGGTGCTGGCGCGGGTGATGACGCTGCGGGACTACGGCACCTACAAGCAGCTGTTCCTGATCTATCAGCTGCTCTATTTCGTGTTGCCGTTCGGCGTAGCGCAGAGCCTCTACTACTTCCTACCCCGGGCCGAATCGAAGAAGCCTTACCTGTTCCAGACGCTGGTCTACATGGCCGGGGCGGGGATCGTCGGTGCGACCTTGGTTCTCTGTTTCTCCGGAGTCGCGGCCCATCGGTTCTCTAACCCCGAGCTGTGGGACCACCGCTATGCGCTGGCGGTCTATACCGGGTGTTTGCTGGGGGCCTGGCCGCTGGAGATCTCACTCACCGGGCAGGGAAAGACGGGGCTGGCTGCACGCGCCTACCTGATTTCGGACTCGGTGCGAGCGGCCTCGCTGGTGGTCCCGGTCTTCTTTGGCGCGGGGCTTCGCGGCCTGATGATCTCCACCGCCGGCTTTGCCGCGCTCCGACTGATCGCTTCCTGGCTGGTGGTGATGCCCAAGAGCGACGATGGGAGCCCACTTTGGGTCCCGGCGCTGCTGAAGCGGCAGCTCCAGTATGCGGCGCCTTTCGGGGCGGCGATGGCGCTGAATATCCCGCAATCGAACTTCCATCAGCTCGTCGTCTCTGACGCGATCTCGCCCGAGCTGTTCGCGATCTACGCCGTGGGCTGCTTCCAACTGCCGCTGGTGGATCTGCTCTACAGCCCCACCAGCGAGGTGCTGATGGTTCGGCTGGGTGAGTTGGAGCGGTCGGGGTCGTGGAAGGAGGGGGTCGACTCCTTTCGCGCGGCCGCGACTCAGCTCATCTACTGTTTCTGGCCGATGGCCGCCTTCCTCTGGGTTGCCGCTCCGCAGTTCATCGCGGCGCTTTTCGGGACGCGATTCCTGGAGGCGGTGCCGCTGTTTCGCTTCAGCCTGACCGGCGTCTGCCTGGCGGTGTTGCCTTTGGACGGCGCGCTGCGCGCTCGCAACCAGACAGGCCACATTTTCAACTCCTACCTGATCAAGGCGGCGGTCACCGTTCCATTGGTCTTCCTCCTGGTGAAGCGCTTCGGAATGATCGGAGGAGTCGCCTCCTGGGCAGGCGCCGAGATGGTGGGAAAGGCGACGCTGTTCTACCGGGTGCCCAGGGCGCTTTCCGGTCCCAATCTGCGTTTTACCTGGCGCGACATTGTGCCTTGGCGAGCCGTAGCCCATGCGGCGTTGGCCTCGATCGCCTCCGCGGCGGTGGTTGCGCTGACCATCTGGTGGCAGGCCCCTTTCTTCCAGGCGGGGCAGGGAATCCTGGGTCGGGCGATTCCTCTCGCAGTCGCGGGAACCGTCTTTGGTATTAGCTATCTGCTGCTCCTACAGGCGGGCGGGGTACAGCCTATGCGGCTCCTCGCAGGGCTGCGACGGCCGCGCGCGGCGGTGTCCTCCTCGAGCTAGTTGGCGACGGCTCGCAAATGCAACCGCTGTCAACCCCAACAAGGCCCAGGGCAAGGCGCCCGCGCTGCT
>JBGTHI010000454.1:0-3742 GCA_041746295.1 Myxococcaceae bacterium | reverse complement strand
CCGCCACCGCGGAGCGCATCGCGCCCGAGTTCTGGGAGGTGAGGGGACGCGCCCAGAGCTGCCCATCGCGCGGCTCGGCCACTACGCGCAGGAAGTGGCGGATCCCGGCCGGCTTCTTGTAGCCCCCTTCCAGCCGCGCGGGCAGGGGCAGCGTCGAGACCTGGGCATGGCCGACCATCCTTCGCAGCGCCGGCCGGACGAGCAGCTCGAAGGTCACCCAAGCGGAGACCGGATTGCCGGGCAGGGTGAAGTAGACGGTCCGGTCTTTCCGACCCACGGCGAGCGGCTTCCCGGGCTTGATCGAGACGCTCCGGAAGCTCCAGGCGATCCCTATCCCGGTCAGCGTCTCCTTTAGGAAGTCCTTGGTGCCGACCGATGCCCCGCCACACGAGAGCACCACATCGAAGTCGGCGCAGCGCCGGACCGCCTCCTCGACCGCCACGGGATCGTCCCGGATGATGCCCAGAGGATGGGGCTCACCCCCGGAACGGAGCACCGCTTCGATCAGTGCGGGCGTGTTGACGTCGATGAGCTTTTCCTCCACCGGCTCGCCCGCGGTGCAAAGCTCGTCCCCGGTCGCCAGGATCGCCACCCTGGGGCGGCGCGGAACCGATACCGTCATCGGCCCGCCGAGCGGAGTTCCCTGCGACCAGAGCAGAGAAGCCTCGGCCACGCCGATCGATGTGCCCTTTGAGAGGAGTGGCTCGCCTTCACGTGAATCTTCTCCGGCCGGTCGGACGAGCTGTCCCTTTGTCACCGCCTCTTCGATCAACACTTGCAACACCTGCACGACCCGCCCCTTGGCGGTCTCGGCCCGGGCACGCTCCTGCATCACCACCGAGTCGGCGCCTACCGGAAGGGTGCCGCCGGTCATGATCCGCGCGCACTCGCCCGGCGTGAGGGGTGCGCAGGGAGGACCGCCCGCCAGGATCTCTCCCACCACCTTGAGCCGCGCACCGGGATAGCGGGTGTCCTCGGCGCGGACCGCGTACCCATCCATCGCCGAGTTTCCCCAGGGTGGAAGTGTCCGGGTGGCTATCACGTCCTCCGCCAGAGCGCGCCCGAAGGCCTCGTGCGGAGAGACCCGTTCGGACGGAAGCTCGGGGAGCAGCGCCAAAATGCGTGCGAGCGCGGTATCGGCGTCGATCAACGGCTCCGTTTCTTCACGACCATTCGGCATAATGATGAGGCCTTTCAGCCTCCCGCCACCGGAGGGATCACCGCCACCTCGTCGCCCGCACGCACGGGGGTTTCGGGTGTGGCGTAGAAACCGTTGACCGCGAAGCGCAATGAGTTGCGCGCGGAGCTGAGGGCCGGGAATCGGTGCAGCAGCGCTTCGCTGAGGTTCGCCACCGTCGTATCTCCGCTTAGCTCGAGCACGATCATTCCCACGCCCGCGCATTCACGCGCACCCGCGAAGAGGAAGAGTTGGACCGTTCCAGCGCTCACGGGCGCCACCTTAGGGCCTGTCCGGCAACAAGGTGGCCCAAAATCGCCGCCGAGGCGCCCGGCTGGCGAGAAGCGAGGAAGGCGCATGCCAAGTGTATGTAACTGACGAGCGACAAAGCCAGGCGGGATGGATCGGTGGCCAGATGGGTCAGCTTGTTGCCGGGCAGGCCCTCAGAGCAGGGAGACGGCGTGAGCGAGTGTCGGAATGATCAGCTCGCACACGCCGAGCTCCACCGCGCGGGGACTGCCCGGGAGGGCGACCACCAGCACTCGCCGATAGGTGCCGGCGACCGCCCGCGAAAGGATGGCGCGGGGACCTATCCGCTCCCAGGAGAGCCTCCGGAACGCCTCGCCAAAACCGTCCAACCGCTTCTCCAACAGCGAAGAGACCGCCTCGTAGGTCTGGTCGCGCAGCCCGATGCCGGTGCCACCGGTGGAGATCACAGCGTGGACCTCTCCGGCATCGAGCGCGGCGGCGACCGCCGAGCGAATCTGCTCTTGGTCGTCGGGGAGCAGTTGATGGCGAACACAGCTGAAGCCGGCCGAGAGAAGCGCATCCCGCAGAACCTGCCCGCTCAAGTCATCCCCGGCCGTCCGACTGTCGCTGATGGTGAGGGTCAGCACCCGGATCGACCTGGCCTCAGGGAGGGGTGGATGCGCCATCAACCGACCCAATGGGGCCCTTCCGGTCCCCACTCCCGCTTCCAGATCGGCACCCGCGCCTTGAGAGCATCGATCATCTGGCGGCAGGCGGCGAACGCCTCCTGTCGGTGAGGGGCGCTCGCCGCACAGACCACCGCCGCCTCGCCGACTTGGAGGCTCCCCACCCGATGGATCGCCGCCAGCCGGACGTTCGGGAGCCCCCCCTCGAGCTCGGCGGCGATCCGCTTGAGCTCGGCGACCGCCATCGGCGCATAGGCCTCGTAGTCCAGCCGGCTGATCGCCAATCCCGCGTTCCGATCGCGCACCGTTCCGATGAACAGGTCGACCGCGCCGGCGCCGGGATGGGAAACGGCGTCGATGACCGCGCCCGGGTCGAGCGGGCGGTCCCAGATCTCGAACCGGCTCATCTGGCTGCCTCGCGGCGCCAGTGGCCGGAGCGGCCGCCTTCTTTTTCAACCAGCGCCAACCGCTCAAGCTCCATCCCGCGGTCGACCGACTTGAGCATGTCGTAGAGCGTGAGGGCCGCGACGCTGGCCGCGGTGAGCGCCTCCATCTCCACTCCGGTGCGGTCCAACGCCTCGGCGGTGGCGCGGATTGCGACACCGTTGGCCTCGAGCTCGAGCTCCACGGCGACTCGGGTGAGGGCTATCGCGTGGCAAAGCGGAATCAGCTCGGGCGTCTTCTTTGCCGCCATGATCCCGGCGATGCGAGCGGCGGCGAGCACGTCGCCCTTGGGGGTGGACCCGGAACGAAGCAGCTCGATGGTGGCGGGTAGCATTTTGAGCCGCCCCTCGGCCACCGCGCGCCGAGCGGTAGCCGGCTTGCTCCCCACGTCGACCATCCGGGCGCGGCCTTCGGAATCGAGGTGGGTCGGCTGGCTCATGCCGACTCTCTACTGCGGCTACCGAACGAGGCCAAGCGCCGTCCCGAGCGCCTGTTCGACGCTGCTCACCGAGATCCGACCCTGGAGGCTTCCAAGCTCCCGCAGAACGGTGTTGCGAATCCTCTCGCCCCGGGTCAGCCGCGACCATGGGCCTGTTTCCGCCCCCTTGCGTCTCGCGGTCTTGGCTGCGGGACTCTGCCCAGTTGAAGCTTGGTCCGCTCTGGGTTGTATGGAGGGGTGACCGTTCCCGCGATCCCGGATCAGCTTGGCCGACCTCTGCGTAGTCTGCGCATGTCGGTCACCGACCGCTGCAACCTGCGCTGCCAATACTGTATGCCGGAAGCCGAGTACCGCTGGCTGCCGCGCGAGGAGATCCTCTCCTTCGACGAGCTGACGCGGCTGGCGAGGCTGTTCGGGGAGTGCGGCGTGGTTGGGCTTCGGCTGACCGGAGGAGAGCCGCTGCTCAGGTCCGAGCTCCCCGCGCTCGTCTCGCGCTTGTCTAAGCAGGCAGGGCTTCGCGACCTGGCGCTCACCACCAACGGCATCTTACTGGCAGAGCAGGCGTCGCAACTGTTCGAGGCGGGGCTGCACCGGCTAACGGTCAGCCTGGATACGCTCCGGCCGGATCGCTTTCGCGCGCTCACCGGCCGCGATCAGCACGCGCGGGTGTTGGAGGGAATCTCGGCCGCTACCGGCCGCGGTTCCGGGCCGCTCAAGCTGGATGCGGTGGTGATCCGCGGCTTCAAC
>JBGTHI010000453.1:0-8894 GCA_041746295.1 Myxococcaceae bacterium | reverse complement strand
ATCGCCTTCCAACGCGAAGACTGTCCCGCTTGCATATTGAGCCACGAGGTCAGGCCGATCACTCCGGCGGCAGCCACCGTCCCGACAGAGCCGACGATGGTGAGCGCCTTCTGCAGCCTCGCCGCCTCGGATGGGGTTCGGTCGGATGGGGTGCTGCCCGACTCCACTGGAACCGCACCGTTCTCGCGCTTGCTGGCCATGATCTGACCCGCCACCGCGCAGAAGACGCTGCTGGCGACGGTGAGCCCCATTAGGGCATCCTTCGCGAGAGTAAGAGAGCGGGCCTTGCGACTCACCTCCTTGCCGCTGAGGAGTGTCCGCCCCGCGAGCCAGGTAAGCGTGGTGATTCCCAACGAGGCCAGATTGATGGGACGGAACTTGTACCAGGCGGCATTCAGGACCTTGCCGCGCTCCTCTTCCGAGGAAACCTCCCGCACGGCGGGGTGCAGCGCCAGCTGTCCAAAAAGCTGGCCCCCGAAGCCGGCGGCCAGTCCCAAGTTGTGAAGGACCTGCGCGGTAGAGGAGAGCGTGGGTTGTGTCTGCATGTCATGTTCCTTTCGAGTTCTCGGCGAGCTCTTGGTTTGACGGATGAGGCTAAGCATCGACGCTCGCCGTGGCGCCCCTCCGAACGTATTTTTGATCAATGTTTTCAGCCCCCGCCTGGCCGGCGCCCGAGGAGGCAGGCCTCGCTTGCAAGGGCCAATCAGGCGCGAGATAAGCTGGCTTCGCCCGGCGGTGCCGATTATCGGGACCCCTGCAACACTGGCGGGACGCCTGCACATGTGCGGAATCTTCGGAATCTTTGGCCACAGCGAGGCGGCAAACCTGACCTACCTGGGGCTGCATGCGCTTCAGCATCGGGGCCAGGAGTCGGCCGGCATCGTTGCCTCCGACAAGAATGAGCTGCATTCGCATCGTGGGATGGGGCTGGTAGCCGATGTCTTCACCGCCGGCCTGCTCGCTGGGCTTAAGGGTGACTCGGCGATCGGACAGGTCCGATACTCCACCGCCGGCATCAGCCATCTCAAGAATGCCCAGCCTTTTCGCGTGGAGTACGCCGGTGGGAAGCTGGCGGTTGCGCACAATGGCAACCTGACCAATGCCCAGGCGCTGCGTCACGAGCTCGAGCAGTCCGGCGCGATCTTCCAATCCGACTCGGACACCGAGGTGATCATCCACATGATCGCCCGCTCCAAGGAACCGACGATCGAGAGGAAGGTCGTCGAGGCGCTCCGGCGCGTCCAGGGCGCCTACACCCTGGTCTTCCTAACCGAGAACAAGCTGATTGCCGTCCGCGATCCCTATGGCTTCCGGCCGCTGGTCATCGGGCGGCTAAAAACCGGCTTCGTAGTGGCCTCGGAGACCAGCGCGCTGGACCTGATCGAGGCGGAGGTGGTGCGGGAGGTGGGTGCGGGCGAGATGGTGGTGGTCGATGACGAGGGACTGCACTCCAGCCAGCCCTTCCAGGCACCGCGGCTGGGGCGCTGCATCTTCGAGCTCATCTACTTCGCCAAACCCGACTCCAACATCTTCGGGACGAGCGTCTACGAGGTTCGCAAGAAGATGGGGGCGCAGCTCGCGCGCGAGAGCCCCATCGACGCAGATCTCGTGATCGCGGTGCCCGACGGCGGCGTGCCAGCCGCAATCGGCTACGCCAAGGAGAGCCGCATTCCCTATGACGTGGGGCTGATCCGAAGCCACTACGTGGGTCGGACTTTCATCGAGCCGCAGCAGTCGATCCGTCACTTCGGCGTCAAGCTGAAGCTGGCGGCGGTGCGCGAAGCGCTCAAGGGGAAGCGCGTGGTGGTGGTGGACGACTCGATCATCCGGGGTACCACGTCGCGGAAGATCGTCTCGATGCTGCGCAACGCCGGAGCCACCGAGATCCACCTCCGGATCTCCAGCCCTCCGAGCGCCTGGCCCTGCTACTACGGAATCGACACCCCTTCGCGCAAAGAGCTGATCGCGTCCTCCCACAGCGTCGAGGAGATCGCCCGCTACGTCACCGCCAGCAGCGTGAGCTATCTGAGCTTGGAGGGGCTGGGGCAGGCGGTCGGTGACCCCGAGCTGAAGAGCTTCTGCACCGCCTGCTTCACCGGCACCTACCTCACCGGGGTTGCCGACGCCGCCTAACCCCTCTGGGTCCGTCAGACCCCAGCTGTGCCGGGTCAGTCGCTTCGGGAACTTGTAGAAATCCACAACCTCATCTCACAAGCCGCGAGAATCTCTTAGGCCATTGGCTTGGGGGTTTATCTGATGTCCCGGATCACAGGAGACGCTCCGGTCGCTCGACCTCTCACGTCTTCCACAGCCGGCACAGCCGGTGCGTCCGGTGCCGGCCCCACCGCGGTCCCTCCCCCCGCGGCGAAGAGCACAGGCGCTTCCAAGAGTGTGGCAGACGCTTCGACCCCCTCGACCGACCCGATCCGGACCCCCCCGGCTCTTCGGGTCCCAGGGCCCAACGCCGGGGCCGTCTATGACTGCGACGTCGTCGTTATTGGCGCCGGGATGGCCGGCATCACCGCCGCCCGCGAGCTGCTGGAGGCAGGCCGATCGGTTAAGGTGATCGAGGCACAAGACCGGATCGGTGGACGCATCCAGACCGACACCACCACTTTCGGAACCGCGGTCGACACCGGAGCCGCCTGGATTCACTCCGCCGATGTCAATCCGCTGACCAATCTCGCACTCGGGCTGGGCATCAAGCTGGTGAAGACCCCGCTCGGCGACACGCTGTATGTCGGCGATCGGTTGGCGACCCAGAAGGAGAAGGAGGCCTACGACCGGACGATCGAAGCTTTTGAGAACGCGCTGAAACACGCGGCGCAGCAGGGCATAGACGTGTCCGCCGACCAGGTACTCCCCGACAAAATGCCCTATGCGGAGGCCGCCCGCTACACCCTGGGGCCGATGGAGTTGGCCTCGGATCTCGAGAACAGCTCTTCGTTGGATGCGGGCAAACAACTCCTCACCCGCGAAGACGTCATTCCCGAAGGCGGAATGGCCCGCTTCTTCGAGCGCTATGCCGCGCCAGTGCCGGTGGACCTCTCGACGCCGGCGACCAGGATTCGCTGGAGCCCCTCCGGAGCCATTGTAGAGACCGCGGACGGCCAGCGCATTCGCGCCCGAAAGGTGATCACCACCGCCTCGACCGGCGTGATGGACAACATCCAGTTCGATCCACCCCTGCCCCAATGGAAGCTGGAGTCGATTCGCGCCCTGCCGATGGGGCTGATGAACAAGGTCACCCTCAAGTTTCCCCCGGGTGTGTTGCCGCACCATGACAATGAATGGGTGGAACACCTGCCCAAGGGGTCCGACGTCGAGCCGATGGGCTTCCTGATGCGCCCGCATGGCGAAGACATCGTGGTCGCCCTCGTGGCCGGAAATCAGGCAGAGCGGTTGGCGCAGGCTGGCGACGAAGCAACGCTCAAGGCGGTGCTGGAGAATCTGCGCGAGTTCTGTCCCCAGGCGGGTGTAGGTCCAGTTCAGTCCCACGTCACCCACTGGGAGGACGAGCCCTGGATACGTGGCGCCTATTCGGTGGCGAAGCCAGGCGAGGCCAGAGCGCGGGAGCGTTTGGCCAAGCCGCTCGACGGCACCTTGTTCTTCGCGGGCGAGGCTGCGGCGAGATCCGAGACCGCCCAGAAAATCACCGGGGCCTACGAGTCCGGTCGCGCCTCCTCTCGATCGATCCTGCACCAGCTCGGCGTAGAGGACGCGATGGCTCCCGCAGAGACAAAGAGACAACCCGACGACGGAGTGGTGAGCTGGAGCTGAGCCGCCAAACTCCATGACCGATCCCATCTCTTCATACCGGCGGTCTTCCACACTCCTGGCCCCCCGCGATTCGGACAGCGCGGAGCCGACCCCCCCGGTCTCGCTCGATCCTCGCCGGCCACCTCCCGCGTCCAAGAAGGTTCCCATCCGGAGCCCGATTCCCGAGGCTCCGGCGCTCCTGACGCCCCGGCATCCCTCGGTTGAGGACGGTACCCGGGCCGCAGCAGCACGGCCGCTCGCGACCAGATCCCCCGCCCCGTCGGAGCCCCTTGAAAAAGTCCGCTCCGATCTCGAGCAACTGATGGACGCCGACTCCGGGGTCCCTTTCCAGCACCGCGCTTGGTCGAATCTCTCCTCCCTCGAGCAGGCCGCATTGGAGCTCCTGGAGCACACCGCCTCGAGCTACGGCGCGGCCCAGGAGGGAGAGCTCCTGGCGGTCCCCGGGCTCTGGAGCAAGCCTTACGGGGAGCTGAGCCCCGATCAGCAGTCGGCGGCACGAAGCCTGGGGCTGGGCGGCCGAGCCTGGGAAGAGAACCGCCGCGCGCGGACGATGCTCCGCGCCGATCCCGAACTGAGCACGGCGGTCCGCGCACTCTTCAAGCGCCCGGGCGTCCTGAGCGAGCGAGATGTGGAAGAGACGGTGACTCCGGCGCTGTCGCGAACGGCCTTGCCTCCCCCACTTCAGCAAGAGGCGATCCACACCTTGCTCGAATTTCACGGCAGCCGTCTCTCTCAGGGCGCGCGGCTCTCGCTCCGCGATGCGCTGTTCAGCTCGCAAGAGGTAGGCTCCGGCTCGGGCTCGGTGGCCTACAACGGCTGGGATGTCCTCCCGCAGAACGGCCGCGTGGTAAATGACGCGGGAGGCCGGTCGGCCACACCCATCCGGGGCGTGGTTCCGGTGAGCTCACCGGCCGATGCGCGCGCGGCGATCGACTCGGCGCGACTCTCCAACGCCAAGCTGAGCATCGCCGGCCGGCGCCACAGCAAGGGGGGGCAGACCACCTCCCCGGGCGGGCTCCAGCTCGATATCCAGGGCATGAACCGGATGGCGCTGCTGCCCGGAGACGCGCTCCGCGCCGAGAGCGGCGCCACATGGGCCCAGTCCCAGGCGCTGCTCTCTGACCACGGCCTCTCCCTTCCCGTTCGTCAGCGCTCCAACTTCTTCACCGTCGGCGGCTCGCTGGGCGTCAACTGCCACGGCCCGAATGCCCACGGTCTTCCCCTCTCTGCTTTCGTCTCCTCGCTGCGCCTGATGACACCGCGGGGGGAGGTAGTTCAGTGCAGCCGGCATGAGAATCCGGAGCTGTTTCGGCATGCGCTGGGTGGATACGGCCTCTATGGGATGATCCTGGACGCCACCCTGCAGGCAGTGCCGGAGCTCCCCTGCTCGATGGAGGTCGAGTCGATCTCCTTCTCCGAGCTGTCGGATCGAATGGCACAGCTCCAGCAAGATCCGTCGGTGGAGATTCTCTACGCCGAGGCACTGCCGCATGGGGACGGAGCGGCTCTGCTCCATATCGGCCGCACCGTGGATCTCGATCCGGACCGCGTGGGTCGGCTGGATCGTGCGGCGCTTCGCGCGGTGCAAGCTCAGGCGACGTCCGGCGGACCTGAGCTTCTCGAGGCCCGTCGTTGGGCCGCGAGCGTGGCGAAGGGACGCACTCCCATCTCCACCCGATCGGATCTGCTCAGTCCCAACATCGATGGCCTTCGGCACCGCTGGAACGATCCCACCCGCACCACCTACCTGCCTCAGGCCTACGCCGTTCCAAGCGAGCGCGGCGCCGAGTTCTTCAAGGACTTGAGCACGCTGTTCCGCGAGCATGGCGTCTCGCCCGATGCGCTCTCGGTCCAACCGCTCGCCGCCGATCTCGACACCGCGCTGCCGTATGCGCGCGAAAGCTCGCTCGACTTCAAGCTGCACCTCAATCCGCCCCTGATCGCCCAGGATCCGCACGCCGAGCGGCGCTTCGCCAGCGATGCGATCGACGCGGCTCTCGATCATGGAGGGTCGTTCTACCTACCGTTTCAACTTCACGCCTCCCCGGACCAGCTCCGCCGCGGCTACCCCGAGATCGACCAGGCCTTCGACTTCAAACGCAAAGTGGATCCACAGGGCCTCTTCTCCAACGCGCTCTACGAGTCGTTTTCCTGAGTGGAACGGCCGGCCTGACTCATTCCGCATCGCGGCTGTGAGCCGACCACGCCCGGAGGCGTCAAGCTCGCGCCTGAGAGCCCTCCAATCGAAGCTCTTAGGATCGATCGTGAGCCGATAACATCCTATATTTACAGCAAACAGAACGGAATCCCGCCGTTTGCCAGTCATCTCTAGAAGTGTTAGAAATGTACAAACTGTGAAAACGTAAGGAGGGCACCATGGCTGAATTCACGACGACCGAAGCGCGTGAGGGCTTCTCCGATCTGGTGGGGCGCGTCGCTTTCGCCAAGGAGCGCATCATCATCACCCGCAACGGCAAGCGCCAGGCCGCCCTGGTCTCAGTTGAGGATCTCGAACAGCTCGAGGCCCTCGAAGAGGAGCGGGGCATTACCGCCTTACGCCGCCTTCAGGCCGGCGCCGTGAAGCGCAAGCTCAATCAGCTCTCGCCCAAGGAGATCGACGCTGAAATCAAGGCGGCCAGGGCCGGACGGCCGCCGCAGCCGTGAGAGTTGTTCTCGACACCAACATTCTCGTCTCCGGCTTCCTCCATCCCGAGCGCGGGCCGGCCCAGTTGCTTCAACACGCGCTACAGCACCGGCTCGTGCTGCTCTACGCCCACCTCCAGCACGAGGCCACCCACCAGTGGTTCTCTCAACGGGGCCGCCAGACCTGAGCCACCCCCGACCGACGGCGGCTCTCATTTCGCCTCTCCCAAGAAGGCCGCCATGTCCTCCGGGAGAGCCGCCTCGAACGAGACCTGCTCCCCCGACAGTGGATGGACCAACTTGATCGCGGCGGCATGCAACGCGTGGCGGGGCAACCGCAGGCGGTCCCAAGCCTCGGGCTCCAGGCAATGCTTCGAGAATCGGTCGAAGTATCCTTCGTCGTAACCGTAGATCTTGTCACCCACCAGCGGAAAGCCGGCGTGTCGCAGGTGAACCCGAATCTGATGTTGCCGGCCGGTGAACGGCTTGGCACGCAGCAGCGCGAACGCCGCACCGTCCCGCTCGAAACGGCGCAGGACGGTGAGCTCGGTGCGAGAGGGTTTGCCCAGCAACGGATCGATCCGTACCGCGATCCGAACCTGACCGCCCCCTTCGGCGATCGGCGCGTCCACCTCCAGCCGGTCCCACGTCGGAGCCCCCTCGCAGATCGCCAGATAGCTCTTGTCGACCTCGCCGGCGACGAAGGCGCGGCCCAACCGACGGCTGACCTCCGTGGTCCGTGCGCAAACCACCAACCCGGAGGTCTCGCGGTCCAACCGATGGGCCGGATCGGCACCGAAATCGCTGCCATATTGGGTGCGCAACACCGCGACCAGCGTATTGTGGTGGTATCGGGCGGTGGAGTGGATCGGCAGCCCAGCCGGCTTGTCCACCACCAGGACTGCTTCGTCGCAGTAGACCTCGCCCACCTTCTTGGGTGCATTCGGCTCGTCCTCGACTCGACGGCGGAGCCGAAAGGCGAGCCCCGGCACAATCCGGGACGAAGGTTTCAGCCGCCGCTCGGAGATCAGATCGCGCTCGATGATTCTCTGCACCCGGGCGCGAGAGAGCCGCCGGATCTTCTCACAGAGGTAGAGGTCCAGTCGCCAGCCGGCGTAGTTAGGCTCCACCACGAAGGGGATCTCGACGATCCTGTCGCTACCGCTGTGCGAGGAACTTGGCATAGACGTCCGCGATCCGCTCTGCCGTCTTGCCGTCCCAGAGCGCCGGAATGCGTCCCTTCTTGCCCTCGCCCTTGAGGATCTTCTCCGCCTCCCGCTTCACCGCGTCGGGGTTGGTTCCGACCAGGACGTTGGTGCCCTCGGTGACCGTGATCGGCCGCTCCGTGTTCTCTCTCAAAGTCAGGCAGGGAATGCCGAGCGCGGTCGACTCTTCCTGGAGACCGCCCGAGTCGGTCAGGATGAGCCGGGCCTGAGAGGTGAGCGCCAGGAAGTCCAGATAGCCCATCGGCTCCACCAGCTTGATGTTGGGGAAGCCGGCCACCTTGGCGCTCAGCCCCTTCTCCTCCATCATTTTCTTGGTTCGAGGGTGGACAGGAAAGACGAGGGGGACGATCTGGGAGACGAAGCCCAGCGCATCGAGTAGCCCCCCCAGCTTCGCCGGATCATCCACGTTGGAAGGACGGTGCAGGGTGCAGACCGCGTAGTTCCTTGGCTGGAGCCCCAACGTCTTGAGCGTCGGCAGGGTGTCGGCCTTGGCCTTGGAGGCGAGCAGCGAATCGATCATCACGTTGCCAACGAAAGCGATCCGCTCGGGCGCAACACCCTCTTTGGCCAGGTTCTCGTCTCCGTCCGGCGAGGGCGTCAGGAGCAGGTCGGCCAGACGGTCGGTAACCACCCGGTTCACCTCTTCCGGCATTGCGCGGTCGAAGCTGCGTAGCCCCGCCTCCACGTGGGCCAGCGGGATCAGCATCTTCGCCGCGACCATTGCGGCGGCCACGGTGCTGTTCACGTCGCCCACCACCGAGACCAGATCCGGCCTCTCCTTCTCGAAGACCTTCTCCAGAGCGATCATCACCTTGGCGGTCTGCTCAGCCTGCGAGCCGGAGCCAACGCCCAGGTGAATGTCCGGCGCGGGCATTCCCAGGTCGGAGAAGAAGACGTCGCTCATCTTCACGTCGTAGTGCTGTCCGGTATGCACCAGCAACTGTCGGAAACCGCCCCGCTCGGCGATCGCCCGATAGATGGGAGCGACCTTCATGAAGTTGGGCCGAGCACCGACGATGTGAAGAATGGTTTTCATTATTGTGGCACCATACATCAATGAAGATCGCCCTGGTGATCCCCGCCCGCTATGGGTCTACCCGCTTCCCGGGGAAACCGCTGGCGACCATCGCGGGCAGGAGCCTGCTCTCTCGCACCTGGGCGATCGGTCGCGCCGCGCAGGGGATCGATCGGGTGGTGATCGCCACCGATGACGGGCGCGTCGCCGACCACGCGCGGGGCTTCGGC
>JBGTHI010000452.1:0-4591 GCA_041746295.1 Myxococcaceae bacterium | reverse complement strand
ACCGGCCACCGGGGCCGCTGCCGCAACCACCACCTCCACGCGCACCGGAACCGAGACCACCGCGATGTGGTAGTTGACGTGGCTCTTCACGGTGACGCCTTCAGGAAGCTTCACGTCGTTGATGTGCAGCGCCTCGGCGATCTTGAGGTTTGAAACGTCGATCTCGATTTTCTCGGGGATGGCGTTGGGAAGCGCCCAGACCTCCAGGTCGCGCCGCGCCTGGGAGAGAATTCCGCCGTCCGCTACGCCTTGGGGTCGGCCGACCAGCACCAGCGGAACCAGCACCTTGACCTGCTCGTTCTCGGCGACGGCCAAAAAGTCGGCGTGGAGGATGTCGCGGGAGACCGGATCCAGCTGGAAGTCCTTCAGGATGACCTGCTGTTCTGTGGCCTGGGCCTGCGAGCCGGAGACCTTGATGTTGATCAGGGTGTTCCGCCTGTGGGGGGTGTTGATCGCCTTGCGGATCGCCGCCGGCTCCACCGAGATGTGCTGGGGGGCCTTGAGGGCGCGGCCGTAGATCACCGCGGGAACCAACCCCTGGACGCGCAGCTTGCGGGCGGGGCCCTTTCCGGAGGCATCACGGCTCTTCGCTTCGAGAGTGCTTCGATCGATCGACATCGTTCAATCCTTGCCCGGGGTGGGCGGGTGAAATTGGGTGACAGCGTGGTCAGCGCTTGGCGGCGGTGCGGCCGGCATCCCTCCGGCGGAGGGCCCCGAGCCGTACGGCCTCCCAGTGCCGCTGCCTCTCTTGCCCGAGAGCGGGTTCTCAAGTCAAGGAATAGCCCATTCAGTATCGCGAGGCGCCGCATCCGAAGCGGAGGTCCAGCGGGGGGCTTGCCCGCCCGTCCAACAAATTGGGGGGAGGCTGGCCCGAAGCGAGATCCCGGGGGTCCGGGGGTGGGGGCTTGCCCCCTTGATCGGTTTGGGGTGGGGGGCGAAGTCATTCCCCCGATCAAACAAACAGCGAGCTGAGCGAGTCACCGCGGTGGATTCGGGCGATCGCCTCGCCGAACAGCCTCTCGGTGTTGATCACCCGCAGCTTCGAGCCGGCAAGGACTCCCGGCTTGAGGGCGATGGTATCGGTGACCACCAGATCCTCCAGAGGTGAGGCCCGGATCCGCTCCATCGCCGGCCCGGAGAGGACCGGGTGGACCGCATAGGCGACTACCCGTCGGGCGCCCTGCTGCGCTACCGCGGTCGCCGCCTGAGTCAGCGTCCCGGCCGTATCCACCAGGTCGTCAAGGATCACCGCGTCCTTCCCCTTCACGTCGCCGATCAGGTTCATCACTTCGGAGGAGTTGGGGCGGGTGCGCCGCTTGTCGATGATCGCCAAGGAGGCGCCCAACCTCTTGGAGTAGGCGCGCGTCCGCTCCACACCCCCCGCATCGGGTGAGACGAAGACGAGCTCGGAAGGAATGGGGAAGCGCGCGCGCAGATCCTCCAGGAAGACCGGCGAGGCGTACAGGTTGTCGGTGGGGATGTTGAAGAAGCCCTGGATCTGGCCGACGTGGAGGTCCATCGACACCACCCGGGTCGCGCCGGCGCTCTCGAGGAGATCGGCCACCAGCTTGGCGGTGATCGGGGTGCGGGGCGCCACCTTCCGGTCCTGACGCGAATAGCCGTAGTAGGGAATGACCACGTTGATCGATTCCGCGCTCGCGCGCTTGAGCGCGTCGCACATGATCAACAGCTCCATCAGATGATCGTTCACCGGTGCCGACGTAGACTGCACGATGAAGGTATCGTGGCCACGGACGTTCTCGCCGATCTCCACCCGGATCTCTCCGTCGGAGAAACGGCCGACCTCGGCTTTGCAAAGCGGGTGCTGCAGGAAGTCGCAGACGCGCCGCGCGAGCGCAGGATTGGAGTTGCCTGTGAAGATCTTGAAGTCTCGGGTCGACATGGCCCGGACGTATAGATCAGCCGCGCGGTGAAGGTCAGCTCAACATCGCGCGGCCTTCATGCCGCCGCCGTTACAGCTTGGCGCGTCACTTCGACTGGGTCAGCATCGCCTGCATCGGAACGAGCTCGGCGATCGGCCCCGGTATCAGCGGGACTATCGTGGGCATCGGCTTCATGGCGCGCTCGTACTCGCTCAGGATCGCCTGCTCCATCTGGTGACGGGTGTCGGCATTCAGCGGATGGGCGATGTCCTTGTACGTGCCGTCCTTACGTCTCTTGGCCGGCATGGCGATGAACAGTCCAGTGGTCCCGCTGATGACCTTCAGGTCGCGGACGACAAAACAGTTGTCGAGCGTGATCGTAACGTAGGCTTTGAGCTTCTCTTCCTCGACCGGAAAAACCCTGACATCGGTGATTTGCATAGGGGTCCCCCGCGCTTGCCCCTCCGTGTGCCCGGGGAGAATGAGTTCAACGCAGAGTAAAAATCAAGATGTCATTTCAGTTCTAAACGGTGGTCTGGAACTAACGACTTCCAAGAACTTTGGGAATCCCTGTTTCTCGTACGCACACCCACCGAGTGGGTTAGAGAGCGCGCGACCGGGGGAAGAACGGTGTCCTACTCGAAGGATGAGATCAGGCCTTTTATCGATGCGGAGCGGCTGGCGGCTCGGACGCGGGAGCTCGGCGCCGAGATCACGCGAGATTACAAAGGACTGGAGCTGACGATCCTCAGCGTGCTGAAGGGATCGATCTTCTTCGCCGCGGATCTGGCGAGGGCGGTCGATCTGCCGCTGACCATGGAGTTCCTGGGCGTTTCCTCCTATCTGGGCGGTACCGAGACCACCGGAGAGGTGCGGATCACCTCGGACGTGACCGCTCCCTTAGCAGGCCGGCACATCCTGGTGGTGGAGGACATCATCGATACCGGCCTGACGATGAAATTCCTGATGGACAACCTCAGGGCACGCCGGCCCGCGTCGATCAAGGTCTGCACTCTCTTGGAGAAGCCGGCGCGGGCGCGGATCCAGGTTGCGATCGACTACCGAGGATTCGTGATCGACGATGTTTTTGTTGTTGGGTACGGCTTGGACTTTGGGGGCAAGCACCGCAACCTTCCCTTCATCGGAGTGATGGGGGCGGGCGCGTGAACCAGGAACTGCATGGAGACGGACCGGCGCCTCGCGACCCGTACAAGCGGGTCTTTGCCGCTCTGTTCGAGCTGACCAAGGCAGTCGACTCGGGCGCATCGTTGAATGCTTTGCTGAAGGGCGTGGCCGACTCCCTCGCGGAGCTGGTCTCCGCGGAACGCTGCCTGATTCTGCTCTTTGAGCGCAGCAATGGTCATCAGGGGCAGTCGGTGCTCGCCGCCACGCGGGGCGGTCCGCTGAATGGCGATAGCCCGCCGCCTTCCTTTAGCGCGGGGGAGGGGGCCGAGGGTTGGGTCGCCGCGACCGGGGTTCCGCTGCGCGTCGCGGACCTCTCCACGGAGAGGCGATGGAGGAGCGTCGGCGTCGATTCGGCCCGGGGATCGCTGCTGTGCGTGCCCCTTCTGGGAAAGGACGGGGTCTGGGGCACGTTGACCGTGAGCTCGGAGCAGCTCAAGAGGTTCACGGCCGAGGACGAACAGCTGCTGCTCTACCTGGGCGGGGCGGTGGCTCGGGATCTGGAGAACGCCCGGCTGTACCGGTTGTCGATCACCGACGGGCTGACCCATGCCTACAACCGGCAGTACCTGTACCAGCGGTTGCCGGAGGAGCTGGAGAGGTTCCGCCGCTACGGTGACCCGTTCTCGGTGATCCTGTTCGATGTGGACAGGTTCAAGGTGTTCAACGACACCTTCGGTCATCCTGCCGGCGACTACGTGCTGAAGGAGATCGTTCGGACCGCGCGGACGACCTTCCGGGAGATCGACGGTCTGGTTCGGTACGGCGGCGAGGAGTTCCTGCTGCTGTTGCCGAAGACGCCGCTCAATGGGGCGACCGAGGCGGCGGAGCGGCTGCGCAGCGCGGTGGAGCATACGGCCTATCGGTGGAACGAACGGGAGCTGAAGGTGACCCTCTCGCTCGGGGTGGCCACGCTGGATCCAAAGACCTGCAGCGAGGAAGCGCTGCTGCAGAGGGCGGATGATCTGCTCTATCGGGCGAAGAGCGGTGGGCGGAATCGGGTGTTCGCGGCCTGAAGAGCTGTCGATAAATCGAGCGAGCAAGGACGAGGTCGAGGAGCCGGTGGGACCCAACCCCAGAGCGTACAAGGATGTACGTGAATTCTGCCGCGACTTCCGCTGCAGCTTTGGGAAACGTCGGCTCGCCAGCGCTGGGAGTTGGCGCGGGCGGGGAAGGGTTTGTCGAGGCCTTCCCTTCGAAGGGGCCACTGGTCACCTCCACCTCGGGGGCCGGAAACACCCCTTCCACATCATCGCTGCGGCCGGCAGATCCGTTATTCCGCCGCGCAAATCGCGGCTGCTTTACAGATCTGGCGCTTCAAGGGGCGACTCAACGAGCCGGCTGCATGCCGCCAAGTGGCAAACCAGGGACTCCCGCTCAGGGTGCGTCTGCGCATGAAGCCTCCCCGGCCTTCGCCGCGGCACCATCCCATCAGTCTTCTCTATGGGTCCTCCCGCGCGGCTCAGCGCGCCTCGGGCGCCGCATCGAGCGGCACCGCGCCTTCTCCGGAACTCGCAGACGAAGGC
>JBGTHI010000451.1:0-7370 GCA_041746295.1 Myxococcaceae bacterium | reverse complement strand
GGCGACTCCATAGGCCGGCAGGTCGAACAGCGCCACGTAGCGGCCAATACCCGTGAAGGAGGCACCGCCGACCAGGGCTGCTGTCCCGAGAAACATAGCCAACCAGAAACGGAGGTCCCTGGTGAGTGGCTCGGGTCTCGGTCGGTTCGTCTCTTCTTCCTCAGCCTGGATCCGGTCTGCCTCAAGTCTGGAGATCGCTTCATCCCGCCGCGCCACCATCCGCGTATGGCGCTCCAGACGGGCCACGATGTTATCCGGAAGCCCCAGCGACTGGCTCGTCGGCGCGGCCCGGTGAGCGGCCACCGCCGAGCGGGCCGCCTCCCGGATTTTCTCCCCGTCCGCCAGTCCCCGCTCCAGCTCGAACTGTTGCGACGCGATCCCGTCCAGCTTGAACTGTAGACCCTCCACCTCGCGGGCCAACCCGAGCTCCCTCTGCAGCTCGGAGAGATGGGACTGCGCTGCGGCCACGTCGGCCGCTGGCATCACCTGCATCGGCTGGAGGAGCTTGGGCGGCTGGGTCACCTCTGGTAGCGCTCTTGGCCGGCGGGGGCGGCGGGAGGGAAACTGGCCCAGGCTCAAGCCCAAAAGCTCCTGGAAAACCGCGCGGCTGGGAAGCCCCATCTGACCGCAAAGGTACTGGCTGATCTCCCCACCCGCCTGCGAGATGGTAACGGGGGGGGCTCCACCCGCCGCGTCCAACCGGTGCAACGCCCCCGCGCCGCCCAGTTCTCGAACCAGGCGATAGGTAAAACCATCGAGGCCCTGGAGGGTCAGGGCGGCCATCGCCTTCTCTTTGCCCGAGCCCTCGGGCCAGCCATCGGCGTAGAGCAACGCGCTGCAGAGCCCCAGGAGGGAGGCCGGTCCGGCTGCAGGGGAGGGGGTGAGGAGGGTGTAGCCCGGCTTCAGCGTTAGGCGCACGCCGGTCGGAAAACCGCGCACGCCCCTCGTCGCGAGCTCGAGCAGCACCATGGACGTCCCGATTCTAGGGGACCGTCTCCGGGGTGCGATTAAATGGCTGCGGCCCTAAAGTCGACTGCTCGGGGGCGTCGGCCTTCTTGCCGCCCGCTTTGGCCTTGGGTGCCGCCGTGTCAACCTTCTCGCGGTCGTCCAGGGTGTCCACGCGGGACGCCTTACCCTTGAGAGCGCGGAGGTAAAACAGCCGGCTGCGGTTGACGTCGCCGCGAGTTAGGACATCGATCTTCTCGTAGCGCGGGCTGTGCAGAGGGAAGATGCGCTCCACGCCAACGCCGTAAGAGATCTTGCGCACGGTGAAGGTCGCCCGGAGTGCGCCCTTGGTCTTGCGGATCACCACGCCCTCGAATGGCTGGACGCGCTCCTTCTCGCCTTCCTTGACCTTCCAGTGCACGCGCACGGTGTCACCGGTGGTGAACTCAGGAACCTTGCTGCGCAAGTACTTCGCTTCGATGTGCTCAATCGCGCTGCGACGCATGACCGGAAACTCCGTGGCAGGTCTTTGTAAAGGGCTGACGCTCTTAGCAGAACAGGTTTCGCCCTACAAGGGCTCTTCCTCATCCGCCAGCGCTCGATCCGCCTCCGAAAGCTTCAAGCCCTCCCACCGCTCGGGATGGTGCCTGCGGGTCATGCGCAGCGATTGCCACCGGCGCCAACGGGCGATCCGCGAGTGATCGCCGGAGAGCAACACTGCCGGGACTTCTGTCCCCTCGAACGAAGGCGGCCGGGTGTACTGCGGATACTCGAGCAGCCCTCCGTCCTCGCCGAAGCTCTCACTTCCGGCGGAGGCCTCGTTCCCCAACACACCGGGCAGCAGGCGCGCCACGGCGTCGACCAGGCTCATCGCCGCCAGCTCGCCGCCGGTCATCACGAAGTCACCCACGGAGACCAGTCCGTCCACGTGGGCGAGCACCCGCTCATCCACCCCCTCGTACCGGCCGCAGACCAGCACCAGCGGCCCCGGCTGCGCCACCAGCTCGCGCGCATAGACCTGGTCGAATCGGCGGCCGCGAGGGCTGGTGAGCAGCACATGGGATCCACCTCCTGCCCGCTCGCGCGCGGCGCCGATCGCGGCGGTGAGCGGCTCCATCTTCATCACCATTCCGGGACCACCGCCGTAGGGAAGGTCGTCGGTGACCCGGTGCTTTCCCGCGGCGTAATCGCGGATGTCGGTGACCGTGACGGAGATGGCTCCGCGCTGGGTAGCCCGGCCCAAGACGCTGGTGTGAAGGTACGGCCGCACCGCCTCCGGAACCAGGGTGAGGATCTCGAAGCGGTTCATTCCAGGAGCTCGGGAGGATGAACGGTCAAACGCCGCTTCTCCAGATCGACCTCCGGCACGAAGTCGTCCGCGAACGGAACCACCAGCTCGGGCTGATCGGGTCCGCGGATGACCAGGTTTGGCACCGGGCCGGTCTCCCAGACCTCCACCACCTGCCCCAGCCTTCGCCCCTGCGCATCGTAGGCGTCCATTCCCACCAGATCGCCCTGGAAGTACTCGCCCTCCTCCGGCCCCTCCAGCTGATCGCGGTCAACGCGCACCGCGGCCCCCACCAACGCCTCGGCGCCGGTGCGGTCGGTAACGCCCTCCACCTGGACTAGCACCTCCTTTGACGCGGGCCGCGCTCCGCGGATGGCCAGAAGGCGCAGCTCTCCGCTCTTCAGTTGCAGCTGCAGCCGGTCGACCTCCAGGAGAACCTGCGATTCGGGATCGAACGGCTTCACGCCCAGCTCGCCCCGCAGGCCATGCGCACGCGCGACGTAGCCCACCTGAAACCAGGTACTCACTCGGCCGACGGGGGGGGCGACGCCGGAGCCTGGGTCTGCGAGGAGCCGGGGTTCTTGCGATCGTCCAGGATCTCCAGCCGAACCTTCTCTCCCATCCTCTGGGCCGCGGCCGAGACCAACGTCCGTACTGCATTCACGGTGCGTCCATCCCGGCCAATGACCTTACCCACGTCCTCCGGCGCGACCTCCAGCTCATAGCTGCGACCCCCTTCGCCCGAGCCTGCGGAGCTTTCAGAGCCTGGAGGAATACCCTCGGACGGGCTTTCGCGCAGGCGTACCAACTCGGGCTGGTCGACCAGACCCTGTGCGAGATAGACGATCAGATCTTCGAGAGGCGAACTGCCCACGGGCACCTAGGCGCTGGGCTGGAGACGCGCGCTAGGCTGCGCCGAGGGCACTCCGGCGACGGCGATCGCACCCGCCTTAGCCCACTGCTTCATCAGACCGGAGACGGTCTCGGAGGGCGTCGCACCGACCTTCAGCCAGTGGCTGAGTCGCTCCTGGTTGAACTCGATCTTGGAGGGATCCTCGTTGGGATCGTAGGCACCGATCATCTCGATGTACTTGCCGTCGCGCGGGTTCCGGGAGTCGGTCACCACCACGTGGTAGTACGGCATCTTCTTCGCGCCAGCTCGGTACAGACGGATGACCACGGCCATTGCATATACTCCTGAGTCGATGAAGGGGGCAGGTAGGAGTACCCCTCCTTGTGACAATGTGTCAAGAAGCTCGAGGACTTACTTCGCCGCCAGTTCGGTTGGCGAGCTGGCCGCAGGCGGCCGCGATGTCCCGGCCGCGGTTTTTTCGAACGAAGGCGGCCACATGGCGTTCGGCGAGCAGCTCGCGGAAGGACTCGGCCCGATCCTCCGAAGGACTATGGAATCCCAACCCGGGATTGTCGTTGTAGGGGATCAGGTTGACCTTGGCTGGCAGCCCTTCCATCAAGGCGGCGAGCCTCCGCGCGTCGTCATCGGAGTCGTTAACCCCTCGCATCAGCACGTACTCGAAGGTGATGCGCCGGCCCTGGCGCATCGGAAAGTGCCGGCAGGCCTCCAACAGCACCTCGATGTTCCACCTGTGGTTGATCGGCATCGAGGCCGAGCGCGACTCGTCGTGGCTGGCATTGAGCGACACCGCCAACTTCACCTGGGTCTCCTTGCCAAGCCGCTCGATCATCGGCACCAGTCCCACGGTGGAAACGGTGATGTGTCGATGTGAAAAATTGGGCCCCTCCTCCGATTGCAAGATTTCCAGCGCCGCCTTGAGGTTCTCGAAGTTGTGCAGCGGCTCGCCCATCCCCATGAAGACCAGATTGGTCAGCGGCCTTCGGGTCTCCGTCTTCTCGGCTCGCAGCTCAGCCGCCACCTGGCGATTGACGGCATGTACCTGCGCCACGATCTCGCCCGGCGTCAGATTCCGGATCAGCCCCAACGTCCCGGTCATGCAGAACTTGCAACCCATCGCGCAGCCGACCTGGCTGGAGACGCAGAGGGTCTTGCGGTCTTCCGACGGCATGTAGACCGATTCGATCAGCTTCCCGTCCCAGGTCTTGAACCGGAACTTGATGGTGCCATCGACCGAGCGCTGCTCGAGATCCTTTTCCAGCACCGCCAGCCGCGCCCTCTTCACGAGCTTGGCTCGCAGGTCTCGCGAGAGATCGGTCATCTCGTCGAACGAGACCGCGCCGCGCTGATGAATCCAGCGGTAGATCTGCGCCGCGCGAAACGGCCTCTCGCCCAGGCTATCGCGAACGAAAGCGCCCAGCACCGGGAGGGACAGCGAGGCCAGATCGGGCCGGGCATCGGGAACAGCCTGCGTCATGCGCCCGGAAGTCCCACAGGAGCGGGCGGCAAGTCAAAGCCGGAGGGCTACCGCGGCTGAAGGGCAGTCCGAGCTGCCTGGTCAAACCACTGCACGGGATGTTGATACTGGTCACCGGGGGCCCACCTTCCTCCGGTCACTGGGTAGCTTGGATTTCCACCGCCGGGCGACCCGTGTCCGCCACTCTCCTGGTGGGAGTGGTAGATGCCATGGTTCCCAGAAGAGCCCGAATTACTCCCCATCCCCGCCACCTGATCCCAGGCCGTGGTCGTGGCATACCCGGCGGCCAGCGCGCCGACTGCGATTACAAGAGCGGCTGCTGGACTGGTGGCTGCTAGTCTGAATGAACGGGCGCTTGCGTCCGCGCGTGCGCCTAACCGATGTAACGCAGAAGGAGACCGGGACGCTGCCGCTGCCCCGACCTCGGCACCCTGTGCTGCAACGGTGGCTCGGGCTTCAGCGGCTCGCACGGCAACCATTGCCGCAATCAGATCCACACCTTCCGCCTCGAGCCGTGATCCCAAAATGCGCGCGATGATCAGTGATTCGGAGCGCTCCCCACCCGACAGGCTCGGGTTCTCGGCGCGCCGCTGATGATGAACATAGCGCTGCAACGCATCGCCATCACTGAGGCGACCCAGATCCGCCCTGAGCTTGTTCAGGGTCTCCTCCACTGAGCCCCGAACCGCAGGCTTGTCCAGCCCTAGTCGACTCCGGAGTAGGGCAGTTCGGACCGCCAGTTCGGCTGAGGGTTGCGCGCGGGTGCTGGCGGAACGGCCGGCGGCCCCGGCTGTGGTGACGGAAGCGTGGTGCAATGACATTGGTGACCTCTGAGGAGGATTATCACCTACACGCAGTGGCAGTTGCTGCTGATGCCTCGGGCGTGAGGGCAACCGCGTCTTCCGGCTCGGCGCGCGCTGAGATTTCGGAAACGAGTGCGCATAACGCGTCGGAATCCGACGCGCTATGCGCACTCGTCCCTCCAGTAGACTGCGGGGATTGGAGGAAACCTCGCAAGGTCTTGCGATTACCCTCCCTCGGGCGTCAGGTTCAGCTGAACTACCTCTCGGACTGCGAGAAATTGGTTCTGGCGACCGGCTGATCTTGGTTGGTGCTGGGAGGCCAGCAATCACAGCACTGCGGATCCGGCCGACGATGCGTTTTTAGGATTTCACCGAATGGTTTCCGACGACCTCGGAGCGATCCGGGAGGGATTCTGCGCGAACCATCCGCCGCGGCTACGCTCGCCAGCAGTCGCGCTCCCGTCGAGAAGTCGGAGACAGCCCCCTACTGGATACCCCCGCTCCTGCCCTCACCGCCGAGAAGTAGACCCGCCCCTCCGGGATCGATGCGGGCGGGCAGGCTGCGAAGCCGGAGAAGGACGGGGCTCCGGATTCAGCTAGACCTCCGTCGGCGGATGGTTCAATTCTGTAGGGGTGACTCCCGCACGCGAAGCCGCTCAGCCGCCGGACGGAGAGGGAGACGGCGCCGTTCCGGTCCCGTCTCCAGATCCCGTCTCAGCTCCCTCACCTTTGATCGAGCTGTCCACGCCGAAGGGACGGGCCGCCCTGGTTGCCACCGTCTCCGGCGCCGCGCTGGTCCTGGTTGACGGAGGGCTCAACAACATCGCGCTGGCCACGGTCGGTCGCGAGCTGCGGACCTCCTTCTCCGCGCTTCAATGGCTCCTCTGTGCCCATCTGATTCCCTTCAGCGCCCTGCTCCTCTTCGGAGGTTCCTTGGGAGAGCGGTTCGGCCGTCGACGGACCTTCATCTTGGGGCTGCTTCTCGTTCTCGCCGGCGCGGGTCTGGCGAGCTGGTCTCCGGAGCTTCGGATCCTCTTCGCAGGGCGGGCTCTCCAAGGGCTCGGATCGGCCTTGCTGCTTCCCTCCAGCTACGCCCTCCTCCGGGGAAGCTTCTCCGGATTCGACCGGGCGAGGTCGGTCGCCGCCTGGACCGGCCTCTTGGCGCTCCTGACCCTGGTGGCACCGCTGGCGGGGGGCGCGCTCGCCGCCCAATCCTGGCGCTGGGTCTTTTACATTTACGTTCCGGTGGGCCTGATCGCGCTGATCGCCTCCCGCACTCTCCCGGAGTCGCGCGAGCTCGCGGCACCTTCTCCGGACTATCTCGGAGCAATGGCCGCGCTCCTGGGCCTCTCGGGGCTGGCATATGCCGCGGTGGAGGGGCCAACCCGGGGCTGGGATGTCCCGCCGGTGCTGTTCGGCGCGGCGGTCGGTCTGGCCGCCAGCGCGATCTTCATCCGGCTGCAGATCGGTCGACCCAATGCCATGCTCCCGCTGGGGTTGTTCAACAGCGCGATCTTCACCGGGGCATCGCTTGTCACCTTCCTGCTCCATTTCTCGCTGGTGGGCGGAATGTTTCTCCTGGCGCTACAGCTCCAGCTGCGGCTCGACTTCACTCCGCTGCAGGCAGGAACCGCCCTGCTGCCCACGGGCCTGCTCACCCTGCTCCTCTCGCCGCCGGTGGGACGCTGGCTGCGCTCCGCGGGCCATCGGCTGCTGATCGGCTCGGGAGGGCTGCTGGTCGCCCTAAGCTTTCTGCTGCTGCGGCGGGTACTTCCCGGCGCGAGCTACCCGCAGATGATTCTCCCCGCCCTGCTGCTGCTGGGGATAGGTCTGGCGATGGGGGTGGGCCCGTTGAGCTCGGCGATCCTCAAGAGCGCCGCTGCCGCGAGTGGTCCCGCTGGCCGCGGCACGGGAGCTGAGTCACTGGGGAGAGCCGCCGCCCTGAACAACGTCCTGGCCCAGCTTGCCGGGCTCCTGGCGATCGCG
>JBGTHI010000450.1:0-5102 GCA_041746295.1 Myxococcaceae bacterium | reverse complement strand
CGAGCATCTCGCCCGCCGCGTCGCTCTGCTCGCGCACGTCGTCCTCGTGGCAGGCGAAGATCCGCAGCGAGCCGCCGTGCGTCGGCAGCTCCTGCACGTCGACCAGCCGCAGCCCATGGGCGGCGAACACCCGTCCCACGGTGCCAAACGACAGGTATGAGTAGTGCTCGTGGTAGATCGTGTCCCACTGGTTGAGCTCGATCAGCCGCAGCAGGTGGGGGAACTCCATCGTGATCGTCCCGCCGGACTTCAGGGCGACCGCCATGCCGGCGACGAAGTCGTTGACGTCGGGCACGTGCGCCAGCACGTTATTGCCCAGCAGCAGGTCGGCCTGTGTCTCCTGCGCCACGGCACGGGCGGTCTCGACCCCCCAGAACTCCACCCGCGTCGCGATTCCCTTGTCGATCGCCACCTGCGCGGTGTTCGCCGTCGGCTCGATCCCCAGCACCGGCACCCCGGCGGCCAAGAAGTACTGCAGCAGATAGCCATCGTTGGAGGCCAGCTCGATCACCTGGCTCGATCCCTCCAGGCCCAGCCGCTCGATCATCTGCTCGGTGTAGCGGCGACTGTGATCAAGCCACGAGCTCGAGTACGACGAGAAGTACGCGTAGTCGTCGCGAAAGACCGGCTTGGGCGTCTCGTACGGCGCGAGCTGGACGAGAAAGCATTGCTCGCAGACCAGCGCGCAGAGCGGGAAGAACGGCTCCATCGCGCTCGCGTGCTCGGCGGGGACGTTGTCGTTGGCCACCGGCGACATGCCGAGGTCGGCGAAGACGTGACCCAGCGGCGCGGCGCAGAAGCGGCAGGGGGGCGCTAGGCCCACATGCACCACTCCGCGCGCCCAGAGTTCCACATCTCCTCAAGCTCGTTGCGCTCGCGCAGCGTGTCCATCGCCTGCCAGAATCCATGGTGAAAGTAGGCGCGGACCTGATCCTCGGCCGCCAGCCGCTCCATCGGCTCGCGCTCCCAGGCGGTTGCGTCGGCTTCGATGAAGCTCAAGGCCTTGGGCGAGACCACGAAGAAGCCGCCGTTGATCCAACCGCCGTCGCCTTGCGGCTTCTCCTGGAAGGCGGTCACCGCGGTGCCGCTCTCGTCCTTGCCGGAGGTGCTGGAGAGCTTGAGCGCGCCGAAGCGGCCGGGAGGCTGCGTCGCGGTCACGGTCACCATGCGGCCATGTCGCTTGTGGAAGGCGATGGTCTTGGTCACGTCGACGTCGCTGACTCCGTCGCCGTAGGTGAAGCAGAACGGCTCATCGCCTAAGTGATCGGCCACGCGCTTGAGCCGTCCGCCCGTATTGGTGCTCTCCCCCGTGTCGACCAGAGTGACCCGCCAGGGCTCCGCCTTCTTCTGGTGAATCTTCACCATGTTGTCGGCGAGATCGAAGGTGACGTCCGCGCGATGCAAGAAGTAGTTCGCGAAGAACTCCTTGATCACGTAGCCCTTGTAGCCACAGCAGATGACGAAATCGTTGATCCCGTGGTGGGAGTAGATCTTCATCACATGCCAGAGGATCGGATTGCCGCCGATCTCCACCATCGGCTTGGGCCGCAGCACCGTCTCTTCCGAAATCCGCGTCCCGAGCCCACCTGCCAAGATGACGGCTTTCACGCGCGCTCCGATCGGTCTTCCCGCAAGCCCACCGAAGGCGCGGGATGTCCGTGAACGCTACGACGAAGTCTTGGGGCCCACAAAAGAACTACTTATTTTATGAGATTTTGAGCGTACGTTCGGCCGCCTCCAGGGTGTTCTGCATCAGCATCGCCACCGTCATGGGCCCCACGCCGCCGGGGACCGGCGTGATGAATGAGGCCCGCTCGGAGGCACCCTTGAACTCCACGTCCCCAATCAGCTTGCCCTGCGCATCGCGGTTTATGCCTACGTCGATCACCACCGCGCCGGGCTTGATCCAGGCGCCCTTCACCAGCTCGGCGACTCCGGCCGCCACCACCACCAGGTCGGCATTGGCGATCTCTCGCGGCAGGTCGCTCTTGCGGTGGCACAGGGTGACCGTCGCATCGGCGGCCAGCAAAAGCAGCCCCATCGGCTTGCCCACCAGGATGCTCCGGCCGATCACCGCCGCGCGCTTTCCGGAAGGATTGAAGCCCACCTCTTTCAGCAGTCGCATTGCGCCGGCGGGGGTACAGGGCCGCGGCGCGGCCTGGCCCGCCACCAGCTTTCCTGCGTTGAGCGGGTGCAGCCCGTCGGCATCCTTGGCGGGGTCGAGCGCCAGAATCACCCGGTTGGAGTCCAGATGGGCCGGCAGCGGAAGTTGGACCAGGATGGCGTGGACCGCCGGATCGCGATTGAGCCGGTCGATCAGGCCGAGGACCTCGTCAAGGGTCGCGGTCGCCTCCAGATGGTGCTCCCACGAGGCAAAGCCGACTTCGACCGCCGCCTTCTTCTTGGAGCCGACGTAGACCTTGGAGGCCGGATCCTCTCCCACGCGCACCAGGGCGATCCCGGGCGCGGTGCCGGTCCGGAGCTTCAGCGCTTCCGCTGCGGCCTTCACCTCTCCGCGCACCTTGGCCGCAATGGCCTTTCCATCGATCAGCTGAGCCATGGTCCCGGACTCCTCCCTCGCCCCCGTGCATACCGGACTCCGGCACGTCCCGTTGAGGAGTCCTCTAATCGTTTTGATAACAGGTCATTTTGAGCCGCGGCGAGCCGATTTCCTCTTCGACCCGCGCTGGCCGATAGTCCGCGTTCAATCGGCAGGGGGAAGCAGTGCACAGAGTCAAGGCGTGGTTCAGCCCGTCAGATCGCCGGACTCGCTTGCGGAGACGAGGGACCGTTGCAGCTGTTGGAGCACTCGGAGCGGCGACCGCAGTGGTCACTGCGGTCGCGCTGTCCGACCCTCCCCCACCCCTGCTTCGTCCCGACTCCCGTACGGCGGCGTTGGCCAACCCCTATGTTGCGCTGTATACCGTCCCAACGGGAGATCCCGCCCTGGGATCCCTTCAGTGCCGGGTCAGCCAGCGGACCGTTCCGGGGCGTGGGCTTCTCGGTACGAGGGACAGTTTCGAGCTCTCGTGTGGCGACGGGGGCGGAGAACCGGTGTCGGGCGGCGAGGTCCGCTACGCTCTACTGATCAAGCCGGACGACGGCAGGGCGGAGAACTTTGTCGAGCTTGTTGTTCGCCGAACGGCCCATGATGGCTGGGAGGCCTCGCTTCCTGACACCGATGCTCCCGCTGTCCGCGGATGAGGTCGGGCGCTGGGCGTCCCTTGAGTGCGCTCGCGCCGGGGCGTGGGGCGCGCCGCTGGTGCCGCGTCGCCTAAGTGCCTTCCGGTTCGGCCCGGCCCATGGTAAGCGTCGCCATGGCTCGTAACCTCATCGATCTTCACATTCACGTGGGTGGCGCGGTGGCGCCCCACATCCTCTGGTCGATCGCGCACCAGCAGGGCTTCAAGCTTCCCGTCAAAGACTATTGGGAGTTCGTCGAGCTGATCACCGCTCGCCCCGACAAGGTCTCGAACCTCCAAGACTACCTCAAGATCATGCACACCTGGACGGAGAAGATTCAGAGCTCGCCGATCGCGATCGAGCGCTCCATCTACGAGGTGATTGGCAAGGAGTATCGCGGCAGCCGGGTGACCCAGATTGAGCTGCGCTTCAACCCGATGAAGCGAAACCTCAACTCCGAGCTCGACCTTGACCACATCATCCAGGCGGCGCTGCGCGGAATGGATCGCGCGATGCTGGAGTACGGCGTGAAGGCGGGGCTGATCTTCTGCCTCGCCCGCGAGTTCGACCACCCCGTCAACAGCATCATTCTGGAGAAGGCGATAAGGTACCGCAACCGTGGCGTGATCGGGATCGATCTCGCCGGCACCGAGGAGAAGGCGATCGAGCTGAAGAGCGACGTCGTCGGCTCCTATCAGGAGATGTTCGAGCGGGCGCGCAAGGCGGGGCTCAAGACCACGGTGCACACCGGCGAGACCAAGGACACCGGGCCCGAGGGCGTGATCGCCGTGGTGGAGAAGCTGAAACCGGAGCGAATCGGTCACGGAATCCGTGCCGCTCGAGATGAATCGGCGATGAAAATCCTGAAGGAGCGGGACGTCGTGCTGGAGCTCTGCCCGACCTCCAATCTCCACACCAGGGCGGTCTCCGGCGTGGAGGAGCTCAAGGACATCGTGAAGACCCTCTGGGACCGCGGGGTGAAGATCACCATCAACACCGACGGCCCCTACCTGCTCGACACCGACATGCGCACCGAGATCGAGCTGGTGGAGAAGAACGGGATCCTGACTCCCGCTCAGGTCGATCAGACCTTGGCCTGGGCCCGCGAGTACTCGTTCATCCCGGCTTAGGGCTTAGGAGCCGAGGTGCTCTACCGCCTTGTCCGTCCCCTGCTGTTCAAGCTCGCTCCCGAGACCGCCCACCGGCTCGGGCTGGGGCTGCTCCGGCTGCTCGGCCAGCTGCTCTGGCTCTGCAAGTGGATGCGCCGCCGGGCCCTTTGCAAAGGAGAGGCAGCGCTCCCCGGTCTCCGCGTAGAGCTGGCCGGCCTCACCTTTCCCCATCCCATCTGCCTCGCGGCGGGGTTGGACAAGGACGCCGAGGCGGTGGACGGGCTGTTCGCCCTCGGCTTCGCGGCGGTGGAGGTGGGGACGCTCACCCCCAAACCCCAGAGTGGCAATCCACAGCCGCGCCTCTTTCGCCTGCCGGCGCATGAAGCGCTGATCAACCGGATGGGGTTCAACAATCACGGTGTGCCGGAGGCAGCCTCGCGGCTTCAGGCGAGGCGGTGGGCGGCGGGACCGGTCGGGGTGAACGTCGGCAAGAACAAGGAGACGCCACTCGAGCAGGCGGTCTTCGACTATGTGGCCTGCATCGATGCTTTGGCGCTGCTGGGGGACTACGTGGTGGTCAACCTGAGCTCCCCCAACACGCCGGGGCTCCGCGAGCTCCAGGAATCCGAGGCGCTCCGCACCCTGCTGCACTCGGCGCGCCATCGGCTCGACGCGCTCGCTCCCGGCCGGCCCCTGTTTCTGAAGATCGCGCCCGATCTCGAGCCGGAGGCGATCGATGCCGCGGTGGACGTAGCGGTCGAAGCCCGCGTGGACGGAATCATCGCCACCAACACCACCATCGCCCGGCCG
>JBGTHI010000449.1:0-6403 GCA_041746295.1 Myxococcaceae bacterium | reverse complement strand
GGGCCTCACCAACTCGATCCAGCAACGTGTCCTTCAGCCACTACGCGAACGTTTCGGTGCCGACGTGCACGAGTACATGTTCTACGTGCAACCACCGAAGGAATACTCCGCCGGTGAGCCGACGATGCGATCGCGTTCGATCTTGTTTCTCGCGCTGGGCGTGGCCGTCGCGTCCGCACTCAATGCGAAGACGCTCGTCGTCGGCGAGAACGGACTCATCTCGCTCAACGTTCCCCTCACCCTGACTCGTCTCGGGAGCCACAGCACGCGCACCACGCACCCCCACGTCATGGTGATGCTGCGCGAGCTGCTCCAGCTCATCGGACTCGAGATCGCCGTCGAGCTACCTTATCGGTTTCAAACGAAGGGCGAGATGCTGGCGGGAACGAAGGATCCCGGTCTGCTCGCAACGGTGACTCCGCTGACCATGTCGTGCTCGCACCCAGAGGTCGGACGGTACCGCGGCGATACGCCAGGCAACCACTGTGGCTACTGCGTTCCCTGCATCATCCGGCGTGCGGCATTGATGCGAGCGGGGATGAATCACGGCGTGTACGATGTCGACATCCTGACCCAGACTCTCGAACAGGGCAGCGGAACCGCAGCGGATTTGCGGGCATTCCAGATGGCCGTCGAGCGGTTCCGCACGATGTCGTCGGCAGCGCGCGCGGCGGCAGTGTTATCGACCGGTCCAATTCCAAGCACGGACTTGGCAGCGTACGCCGACACCTATTGCCGAGGCATGGAAGAAGTCGATGCCCTCCTCGCCAATGTGCCCAGCTCATGACCGACGGCGCGCTCGATCTCGTCGATGCGCACTGTCATCTAGATCTGTTTCCCGATCCGATCGGCCTCGCTCGCGTGATCGCCGAGCGGCGCATTCATACGATCGCGGTAACGAACGCCCCTTTGGTGTTCGAGCACACCGAGCGACTCGCCGCGACAACCCCCTATCTACACGCAGCGATCGGGCTGCATCCCGAGCTTGTAGCGACGCACGGTGATCAGATCGATCGGATCTGGGAGTTCCTCGAACGCACGCGCTTCGTTGGCGAGGTCGGACTCGACTACACGGTGGCTGATCGTGCAGTGCACGCGCGTCAGCGCGCCGTCTTCACACGGATCCTGGACCATTGCGCAACCTATCGAGACAAGACGATTACGGTCCATTCCCGGCGCGCCGTACCCGACACGATTGCGGCGATCGGGGATGGCTATCCGGGCCGTGTCATCCTTCACTGGTTCACGGGCACGCGAAAACAACTCGATCACGCGATCCAGTTCGGCCTCTATTTCTCCGTGAACGTCGCGATGGTCCAGTCGCAAAAGGGCCGCGAGCTCGTTGCTGCGATACCGCGAGATCGCATTCTCACCGAAAGCGATGGGCCGTTCGTCCGCATGGGACCTCAACCGGCGAGCCCGACGAGCGCTTCGATCGTTCTCAATCACCTGGCGCGAACGTGGAGCGTTCCCGTCGACGAAGTCGCTCAGACGGTCTTGCGAAACCTCGGGCTCGAAGCGGGCGCTTCATCTACGTAAAGAGCATCCGTTGTTGCAGCCGCTCGGCCGCCCTGTCGACGGCACCCTAGGTGGTCTCGATACGAGCTGCGGACGCACTCGTTCGCTTGGCGACGCGCATCTCCGCGATCTCCGCGTCGACCGTCGCGAGGGCGACGATCAGCTGCTGTCGTCGGCGCTGCAACGCCTTGAGCCGCGCGCTCCGCGCTTGCCTCGCGGTCGCCGTCCCCAGAATTCGCGAGCAGCGACTGCACGAAGATGAGCGGTCCCCCGCGAGGTTGAAATCCCTAAGGGAAAGCTTGCGCCTGCAGGTCGGGCAATACCGAGTCATGGGTGCGACACCATCTCATAAGATTATGATCTAGCTTTGAGTTTCGCTGTTCCTGCCCCTGGAGATCTCGTTCTTCCGCTGGGAGATCGGCAAATGCATTAGTAATCACTAGGGTTCTAGTTGTTCCTCCCTGATCATAGGGATTAGGTAAGAGGGTCAGGAGACCACATGCAAGAGGCTCTCGCGCCAGTGCCGGGGGACTCACTCACAGCCCCCGGGCACGGGGAGAACACCCACAACTCCCGCTTGGGTAGAACCTGCCTAAAACGCGGCTAGATTCAAGGCATTGAAGAACATCCGCTCCAGCTGTTCTCCCCCCCACGTCTCTGATTCCTCCGAACATGCCTCATCGTTAAATTAGAAGGTCCTAACGGTCATGTTAGAGAATTCTAACTGAGTATTGAGGCTGCCTCAAAATGGAGGCCGAGCGTGGTGGGAGGATCGATGGGCGCTGGCATCCGGACTGCTTGCTCGTCCACCAAACCAACCCGACGAACTACCGCGCTGAAGTGGTCCGTTCGAGCCAATCAACGACGGCGAAGGTCGCGCGCAGGTCGTCCTCGTTGTAGGCGATGATCCGATCCAGCGACGCTGCGTTCGTCTTCGGATCGCGCACGTAGTCGGCCCACCAAACCAGCGATTCCGCGCCTCCCGGTGCCGACTCACGCCATTCAAAGCCGATCGATCGCGCGACCGCCTTGAGGCCGTACGACTCCGTTGGAAGGACGATGCTGTTCTTGACGGCGTCGTGAACGTCGACGAAGCGCGTGGAGAACGCCTCGATCAACTCGGCGTCTCCGTACTGGCGCGCGAGGCGCCGCAACGTCGTCCGTTCGTGCGCCCCGTAGACGTAGACGCAGTACGAGTCGAACGCCTTGAGCCGTCGGACTTGATCAACGAACCTCCCCCACACATCGCGTTCGCTCTCTGGGAGACGTGCGCAGACTGGCGCATGCTCGAAACTGGCGGCGCGGCGCACCAGCAGACCGTGCAGGTACACGAAGGGATCGAAGACGGCGTCTTCGATGTCATATGCGATCTCGACCTCGACGCGGGGGCGGTTCCACTGGCCAAGCACCTCGGGAACTCCGCTGCGCTGCACGCGAGCAGCTCTGATCAGGTTCTGTGCTCGCCGCTTGCCGATGCCGGCATGCTCGAGCGCCGATGTCGCGACGGTCGCGAGCTCCTCGCGAGACTTCACGTTCGCGCCGAAAAGCCGGTCACGCTCCGTGTCTCCAATGCTCGGAACAAGCGTCACGTCGTCGGTCGCGACGAGCGTTTCGTGACAGTGCGTCTGCCAGTGGCACATTCCGCATTCGCTCTTGCGTCCGGGTCGCGTTGGCTCGACGCCGAGAAGAATCCGGCGCAGCCTGCGGCGCAACTCGCGATACCGAGGTCTGAACGCCTCCAGGTCGACTCGCTGCTCGCTGCCATCTCGCCCGATGATGATCCCAGTCGCCGGCTTCCAGCCCTGGGCGTGTTCGAGCAGCTCTGCGAGGCCGCACAGCTGCACGGTGTGCTGTGCATCGGGCTCCGTTTCGCCGTCGTTCGCGCCTCGCCGGACAATCGCAGGCAGATAAGCGAACGCGCCGAACGAGCTTGTCTGATCGACCTTTGTAAGCAGCGGCGCGCGACCGATCAGATCGCCGACGTCGAGGTGCGCGCCAGAGATCAGGGGGGCCCCGGCGGTCATCGCTTCTAGCGTGTGCCGTCGCCTGACATCGGGAGCTGCATCTCGGTCGATGCACACGACGTCGCGACCGCGAATTGCGGTCTCCTCGTCGAGTATCGAGTCGTCCCACAACATCTCCAGGAATGAACTCGTTGCAAGCTGATGAGCGCGATCGCCGTGGCGGTCGAGATAGACGCGATGCGCACATCGCGAAAGCGCGAGCACCTCGCGTATGGATCCCCGTGCTTGACCTGACGGCTTCGGAGCTCGCACGACGGCCAGATCCTCGAGCAGTGTTTCCACCACCGACTCCTCGAACACCGAGCGGCGGGCGTCCACCATCGCGTGGCGGAGTTCGGGATCCCACGGCGTCGGCAGAGCATCGCCCTCGAGTCCGGGAAGCTCCACCGAGCCGAGCGTCGAGACCGCCGCGCGGTAGTCCGCAGATCCCATTCTCCATGTCGCCGCGCCATGACGCGCGCGGATCCCCGTCGCGATCCGAATACCCGGCCAGTCGAAGTCACCGTGATACGCGAACTCGCAGCCGTGCCGGGCGAGCGCATCGAGCAAGAGATCGAAGGCCGTCGACGGTTGTCCCTCCGAGCAAACGATCGGCGAGCAGCGAGGTCCGAGACGCTGCGCTGCCGCCCGTATCACCGCAGGGTTCTCGCAGAGCCACACGTGCGATGGCCGCGCCGCGAGGTGATAAGTCGTCAGCTGATTCAGCGTGAGCCGCAATGGCACGCCGTCCTCGGCGGCTCCGCGGAGCCACTCGTCGAGCCGACTCCGTCCGACGGCCGGCAAGTTCACCACGAGCACGTGCGACGCGAGGCCGTCGACGACACCCCCGAACGACTCCCAGAGAGCGCGGCGTTCGGCCGTCTGCTTTGGCTTCGCGACGCCCGCGCGGAACGCAAGGCCACGCAAGACGAGCGTCGAGAACACTCCAGGGTCCAACCCCTTCGTCGTGCCCGTAACGCGCGCAGCAAGGACCGGCAACGGCAGGCCCTCCGCCGGCAACTGCTCGAACAACGCGATCGCAGATCGGATCGTGTCGGTCGAGTTGTCACCGACGTACTTGCGCACCGTGCCGTCGGCCTCCAGGCCGTCCAGCCAGCGCTGGAACCAAGCCTCGGACGCGAGACGCGATCGGCGTGCTCGTTCGAGTACGTCATCGATCGCTCGACGCACCTTGTCTTCTTCGCTGGAGCGATCGCGAACCTCCCGTCCGAGGAGCGCCAGGACGTCGAGCAGTCCAGCCCTCAACGGCCCACCGCGCAACGAAGAATCGAGATCGGCGAGACGCACGCGGAGAACTTCTCCGGTTGAATGCGGCTTGCCCAGCAACCCGGCGATCGCGACACGCTCCGCATCGGATGGCGCCGACAATCCGACGGTCGATTCGCCGAGCGCGAGCCCGCGTTGTTCGACGAGAGCCACGACGCGATCCCACAGACGCGCGAACGAAGCATCCGCGAGCGCGGAGAGCTGTGCACGTCCCGCAGGATCCAGATGCGAGTACGCGGTCACCGCCCCGCAGCCGAGCGGATCAGCGACTCGGCCCTCTCGCCTTCAACGATCTCCGTGCCGTCCCACAGCAACAACATCGTGGAGACAGTGTTCTCGGTCGGCACGTGGACTAGATCGTAGTGGGCGGCGCTCGGAACACCGGGGTAAGCCACCCAGAGATCGAAGCCCGTCATGAATAGATCGAGATCGAACTCGACGCTTAGAGACATGAGCTCCGGCTTCCCTTGACTATCGATTCCCGCGAATGCCTCGTCGAGAGCGACGAGCCGCGGGCACGTCGCCTGCGCGCTCGAAAACTGGGCGTGTGCCGCTGCGAACAACGGTAGGTGGAGTGACGCTGCCTTCTCACCGCCCGAGAGCTTGGAATGTCGCGCTTTGGTGAGCGTGTCTTCGTGGCCACTGGCGTCCACGAGATACAGCACGAACTCCCGCCATGCACGGTAGTCCAGGACGAACGCGAGAATGTCTCGATACGACTGGTTCGCCTTGGACTGTCGTGCCGTACGAACCTCCTTGAGAAAGTGAGCTCGCAGATCGTCGAGCTGCTCGGCTGCGAGGTGCACTGGATCGTGCTCGAGGTGTCCCACGACCGTCTTCAGTTCCGGCGAGAGGTCGCCGCGAAGGGCCCACCTCACGCCGACGGTCTTGCCGCTCGACATCTTGCGGTCGCGCATCGAACGGTCCATCTGGCGAACGAGATCGCGCGCCGCAGTCGTACGCGTGTTCAGCTGGCGACACATCGAGCTCAACAGCGAGTTCTCGAACACCTCGCGTTCGCGAACGGTCAGCAGAGCGTCCTGCTCTCGCCGGCGAGCGGCGAGCTTGCTGGCGAAGATCGCCGCCGGAGTTTCACCTTCGTCGTCAGCGATCCTCACTCGGAGGATATCGCCGTCCAGCTCCCACGCGGGACGATAGTGCGCTCCGAGCTTTGCGGTGAGATCGGGTAGGCCGTTGCTGAGCTGCGACATCGCGCTCTTGCGACGATCGTCGCCGCCAGAAACGTTGCGCGTCTTTGCTTCGATGGCGCTGAACAGCGCGAGCGCCGCCGGCGACGAGGGGATGTCAAACACCACACCATTCGCCAGCGCCGGATCGATCTCGAGGAGGGCGGCGAGATCGCTCTCGGCGAGTGTCAGCAGTGCGCGTGTTGCATTCCCGTATTCGGTCTCCGCGACACCCGCGGCGGAGGTCGCAGCCTCGACGTCACGTTCGGCGCCTACCTTCGTCTCGATCGCGGTGTTCGATGCCCTCGTCTGTGTTTCTTCATCGCGTTCGAGCTTCGGGATCTGCTCGGCGATCTCGGCGAGCTCGCGTTGCAGCGCCTCTGCGTTGGAGATCGGAAGAGCACACGT
>JBGTHI010000448.1:0-6007 GCA_041746295.1 Myxococcaceae bacterium | reverse complement strand
GGGCACGGGCGGCGGTTCGACCGCTGCTTCGCCGTCGCGCCGGGGGCTGGCCTTGGGAGCTGCCGCGGCGGCGCTTGCGGCTCTCTTAGCGGCCTGGCTCCGTTGACCACCTTTGGACTGCGAGTGGAATGTGGCAGGGTGGCTTTCGGGGCTCGAGACGTCTTCGAGTTGAGGGAATGATGAGTGGACAACCAGCAGACCTTCCTGCGGCCCATCGCGGCCACGCAGTGAAGTTCTATGAGGACAATCAGGGGATCGTCGATTCGATCTTCGCCTTCGTCGGCGAAGGGCTTCGAAGCGACGGGGTGGTCGCGGTGGTTGCTACCCGCGAGCACATCGATCTCCTGGAGTCTCGCCTCATACGCTCCGGATTCCAGCTCCCCCGGGCCAAGCTGGAGTGCCGTTTCTTGGTCTATGAGGCCGAGCAGGTTCGGGCCCGGTTGATGCCGGATGGTCACACGGTCGATCGAGGCTGCTTCAACGGCTTTCTCCAGGAAGTGATGGAGCGCAGCTGGGGCGGAGCGCCGAGACCGCTGCGGATCTTTGGCGAGATGGTGAACATTCTATGGGGGCAACGCCAGCGCGAGGCCGCGCTGCAGCTGGAGCAGCTCTGGAACGAGGCGGTGCGGGATCTGGGCTTTGCACTCCTCTGCGGCTACTGCCTGGATGGTTTCGCGTCGGCCGAAGACGCGTCCGCCTTCGATGCGGTCTGCGAGCACCACGGACAGGTGCAGCCAGTTCGAGGGCCGCCTCGCGAGCGGTGGGATCAAACGCTCCGGGACTTCGCCGAGCTGGAGCAGAAGGCCCGCGCGTTGGCCACCGAGCATAGACACCGAATGGCCCTGGAGGAGCTGCTTCAGCAGGAGATCCGGACGCCCCTCACCGCGCTGCGGCTCTATCTTCAATGGGCGGAGCGGCTGATCCACGGCGGCGGGGGGCCGGGAACCAGCGCCTGGCCGATCGGCAAGGCCCTGGCGATTCTCAGCCGCTCCACCGAGCGGCTGGATCGACTCCGCACGGGTACCAAGCGCTAGCCCCGGCCTAGGGCCAGGGTGCAGCGGGGGGGCAAAGGCGTTATGCCTTGCGTGCGTGGAGCGCTTCGTGGAGCAGGCCCTGGTGATGTCGTCGGTCGACTACGGTGAGTCGGACCGGATCGTCACGCTGCTGACCGCCGGGAGGGGAAAGCTGACCGCCTTCGCGGGAGGTGCCCGCAAGAGCAGGCGGCGGTTCGCCGGTGCGCTGGAGCCGTTCACCCTGGTGCGCGCGCAGTTGGTGGAGCGGAACGGAAGCACCTTCCGGTTGGACAATGTGGACATCGAGCGCGGCTTCTACGCGATTCGCGAGTCGCTGCCGCGCATCTCCCGAGCGCTCTATTGCCTCGAGCTCTGTCGCGAGCTGACCCGAGATCACGAGCCGCAGCCGGACCTCTATCGGACGCTGCTCGAGTATCTGGAGCTGCTCGAGGCCAATCGGGCGGGGCCGACCTCGCTGATCGCCTTTGAGCTGCGGATCCTCGCCCTGGCCGGCCTGATGCCGCGCTTTTCCGGCTGCGCACGCTGCGGAGGACAGGTGTCGACCCCTCTCCGGTTCGATCCCGACCACGGAGGGGTGGTCTGCCCGTCGTGCCAGCCGCGCGCCCCTTCCGGGGTTCCGGTGGCGATCGAGGTGGTGTCAGCGCTGCAGGCGATCCAGCGCGGCGTCCGCAAACCGATGCCACCGGAGCAGCGGGAGCGGTCCCGCGAGCTCCTCAACCTCTTTATCGCGCATCAGCTGGGGCGGAAGCTGAAGAGCGTGGAGTTCATGGTGCAGGTGGGGCTGGATTAATGCCGGGTAAGAGCCAACCTTGCCATCAAGGGAGCGCCATGATCCGTGTTCTAAGCCTTATCGGCGCCCCGTCGAGCGCTGGCGCCTATGCGGCAGGGCAGGAGAAGGCTCCGGACGCTTTCCGGCGTCATGGGCTGGTTTCTGCGCTGACGCAGATGGGGCCGGTTAGCCCAATGGTGCGCGACGGGGATGTCGTGGCGTTTGGGCGCCGCGACGCCGAAGATGCCGCAGCGCACGGAAGTCAGCGAATTGAGGATACGGAGATCCGAGTGCTCGATCTCCCCACAATCAGAGCGCATGGTGCAGTCGGAGCTGCTAAGGAAGCAGTCGAACATCTGTCTCGACCCGAGCTCGCCGGTTTCTGGATGCACCTCGATGCCGACGTGCTCGACGATGGCATCATGCCGGCGGTCGACTATCGCATGCCGGGCGGACTGTCGTGGGACGAGCTGGCGGCGACGCTTCGGACTGGCGTCGCTTCCGGAAGGGCGGTCGGCCTAAACGTTACAATCTTCAACCCGAAGCTCGACGCGGATGGCTCGATCGCCACAGCCTTCGTCAGTGCTTTGACCCAGGGTCTACGACGGTGACAACGTCAAGCTCGAACCACCGAGGTTGATGGTCAGCGGGATTGGATTGCCCGATCAATCGACCACTTTCCGCTTCCGCGAATCACCAGGGCGACCGCGATGCCAATAGCGAGGAGGTGGTACTCGAACCCCTCTCCCTTTTGGTTGCCGAACCAGTTCATGAAGAGGCCGTGCTCTAAGTGGGTCAAGGCCGCGACCCCCATTACGCAGCCTACCCCGAAGGCGGCAACGCGTCCGAAGAGCCCGACGATCAGGCCCAGGGCGCCGAAGAATTCGGCGACAATGGCCAAGAAGGCGAAGAGCCAGGGGATGTGGATTGTCCCGGTGAAGAAGCTCATCGTTCCCGAAAACCCGTGCCCGCCGAACCAGCCGAGCATTTTCTGAGCGCCGTGCGGAAACATCACCAGGCCAAGAGAGAGCCGCAAGACGAGTCCAGCAACATCGTCCCCCGTCGCGAGGACTCTTTGCAGAACTGCAGAAGCTCCGGTTCGATCGACTTCCTTCATCGCTTTGACCTCCGTAGGATATGATGCAGCACTAAATCATTTAGCTAAGCGTTAATAATTGTCAAAGGTAAGGCTGCATGGCCACAAAATATCGGGGTGGAGCCAGCGAAGTCCGGGCGCTCGATGTCTATATCAAGCTGATGCGCTGCGCGAGGTCGGTCGCCTCGCGATTGGAGGGGCAGCTCAGAGTTGCCAAGCTCACCGAGAACCAGTTTGGCGTTCTCGAGACGCTGCTGCACCTCGGAGTGCTGGAACAGCACGAGCTCGGCGCAAAGCTCTTCACCAGTCGGCCCAACATCACCCTGGTCATCGACCAACTTGAGAAGCGCAGCCTGGTTTGCCGGGAGCGGTGTGCCGAAGACCGGCGCTGTGTCCGGGTCAGCCTCACACCGGAGGGCAGCAGATTCATCAAGGAGCTGTTCCCGCGTTATCTGGAAACGATCATCGAGGAGTTCTCCGTGCTCAACGCGCGGGAGTTGGAGGAGCTCGCGCGGCTCACCAAGAAGTTGGGGCGACGAGGTTGAGCTCGCGCTGCTTCTTGCCCTTTCAGTCCCCTTCCGGGTCGCTGATCCAACAAACCGCAGGATTAGGTCCCAGTCGAGAGCGGCGGAGCGTCGGGATAGAACGAGACCGTCTCGCAACCACTGGTTGCCTCCTCGTCCGAGTCGGTCCTGAGCGCTTGCTTCGCGGCCTCGGCATACTGCCGGAAGGTCGCCACCTCGCGGTAGATACGCTTTGCATCCCAGCCTAGGGTGCCAGCGATCAGGTAGGCCACCTCGAACGAAGCCGCGAGGCCGCCGTCTCCAGTCTCGAAATCGATGTGGGTGTGGCGAGTGAGAACGTCATCCAGAGTCAAAGCGCCCTCCAGCGCGGATGTCGAACACCTCGCCCGTCTCGTTGTCCACCGCGTGAGCACCCACGACGCGGTCCCCGTCTTTGAGCAGAGAGACGATCTGAACGCCAGGGGCGACCGCCGCGCCGTGCAGCGCTTCGAGCGAAGGCCAAGGTGAGGCGGCTGTCGTCGGTACCTCCGTCGGAGTACTGAACCGCTCCAATGAGGGCGCTTGGATCGAGGCCCGGTGCGATCTTCAGCGCCTCCAGCTACTACACGATCTTCCCGGCCATCAACCCGGGCCGGAGGCAGGTCGTTCGCCGACCGGTTGCGGTGGCTTCGAAGCTGGAGTTGCCACGGTTTGATTGTACGACCGATTAGATCCGCTCCCGCAGATAGCTTTCCAGCTCTGCCATCGGCACCCGCTCCTGCGCCATCGAGTCGCGGTCCCGTACGGTGACTGTGCCCTTCAGTGCCGCATCTTTACCTTCGCCGAGTGTGTCGAAATCCACCGTGATGCAGAACGGCGTCCCGATCTCGTCTTGCCGGCGGTAAAGCTTTCCGATCGCCGCGGTGTCGTCGTAGACGGCGCGCATGGTTCCGGTGGACTGCAGCTGCTTCCGAATCTGCTTCGCCGTCGAGACGATCTCCGGATGGTTCTTCTTGAGCGGCAGCACCGCCGCCTTGATCGGCGCGAGCTGCGGCTTGAAGTGCAGCACAGTCCGATAAAACTCGTCGACCACCGGGTCGGTCTGGCCCTTGAGCTTCTTGGCCACCTCGATGCTGCCGGCGCCGGGCAGCCCGAGCAGCCCCTCCATCGCCGCCAGGTTCTTGGAGAGGTCGGAGGCGATCCGCTCCCCCTCCTGCGCGATCGCGTCCTTCTGCGCCGCGGGCAGCTTCTCGTTGCGGCCGACGGACTTGAGGAAGGTCCCCAGCGCCTCCTGCACCGGCTTGAGCCGCTCAGCCGGCACCTCCTTTACGCGCTCGTCTCCATAGGCCTCGCAAAGGATTGCGAGGACCCCTCGATCAACGCCCGCGGAGGGCTCGATCACGAACGGGACAATGTGCTGCTTGGTCTCCGCGTCGAAGTAGGTCAGCTTGCTGTTGCTGTGGCTGTTTGGGCTGACCCTGGCGCGCAGACCCAGTTTGTCCTGCTCCTTGCTGTGGGAGCCCAGATCATAGTCGGTCCGGTTGGCGATCCCCTCCAGCTCCTCCAGCCCATGCGGGAAGCGGTAGAGCAGGTCGACGGTGGCCTTGGCATAGTGGGCCAGCTCATTCGGCTTCTGGTGGTACGCCTCTAGATTGTCCCGCGAGAGCCCCACCGATAGCCACCAATTGATCCGGTTCTCCACCCAACGCTTGTGCCACTCGTCGTCCTCGCCCGGCTTCACGAAGAATTCGATCTCCATCTGCTCGAACTCGCGTACCCGGAAGATGAAGTTCCGCGGCGTGATCTCATTGCGAAACGCCTTGCCGATCTGCGCCACGCCGAAGGGCAGCTTGCGGTTGGTGGAATCGAGCACGTTGCCGAAGTTGGCGAAGATCCCCTGGGCCGTCTCCGGCCGCAGATAGGAGAACGACTCCGGATCCGGAACCGGCCCCACCTGGGTCTTGAACATGAGATTGAAAGGCCGCGGCTCGGTCAGATCCTTGGAGTCGCAGCTCGGGCATCGGTCTTTAATCTGGTCCGCCCGCCACCGCATCTTGCAGCTCTTGCAGTCGACCATCGGGTCGACGAAGGTCTCTTCGTGGCCGGAGTACTTCCAGACCAGCTTGTTCATGAGGATGGCCGCGTCTAGCCCCTCCATGTCCTCTCGCTCCCAGACGTTGGCACGCCACCAGGCCAGCTTGAGGTTGTTCTTCAGCTCGACGCCCAGAGGGCCGTAATCATAGCTGCCCTGCAGACCGCCGTAGATGAAGGAGCCGGGAAAGATGAACCCCCTGCGCTTACACAGGGAAACCAGTTGCTCCATCGTCTGCGCCGGCATCTGAAGACCTCTTTAAGCTGGAGGGGAGACCGCTCTATAGCCGATAGGGACGGACTCCGTCACTTCTGCTCGGTAGAAGCGAGGCTGAGATTCTTGGAGGGGCTCGGTTTCTTTGTGGTCTCTTTGGCCGCAACCTCCGTTCCGCCAGCGCGAGGATGGAACATGGTGAAGAGCGCAAAAAGCGGGGACGGTAGGGCTTGGGTAGCTGCGGCTCAAGAAAGAACTCGAGCGGGGTTAAGGCGAGTGACGCCCAGAGGTCCTCGGGCG
>JBGTHI010000447.1:0-6919 GCA_041746295.1 Myxococcaceae bacterium | reverse complement strand
GCGACCTTCGGGTTGGCGGCGGTCGCGGTTCAGCCGTACGTGCTGGCCGGTGTCGGCGTGAACCGTTACACCGTTCGAGCCCCCGCGGCCAGCGGCTTCCGGGATGACACCTCGGGGAACATCCCGCTCGGAGCCGGCCTGCGCAGCCACATCGGCCCCGTTGCGCTCGACGCTCGGGTGCTCTGGAACGTCCTGTTCGCGAACGAATTCGCAACGGCCGCGGCGGACACCGTGGGCGATACCAGCGTCACCACGAGCGGCGGCCGCTACCTGGGCATGATTTCGGCAGGGGCGAACTTCTAACAGAGTCTAGAACAACAGGCAAGAGCATCGGGGGGGCGGTGGGCCAGTCGAGCCCGCCGCCCCTTGTTGCGTTCCAGACCTCTAGCCGGGCTAGAACGTCAGGCCGCTGGCGATGTCCTTGTTCTCGCCATTGCCCCCGGGCACCCCGTCCAGTCCGAAAGAGGTGATCACCACCCGGCCCGCGGTGAACTCGTAGGCGTAGTCATTGCCCCAGGGGTCCTTGGGGATGTTCTTCAGCATCCCAGGCACCAACTCCTCGAGCGCCTCCGGATAGGAGCCGTTCCGCGCCAGGAAGGTCTTCAATCCGGTTTCAATCGTGGTGAGATCCTTACGTGCCTGCCGAACGTTCTTCATAGCCGGGCACTCCCAGAACCGGGCCTCCGCATTGAAGGTGAAGAAAGCTGCCGCGCCCCCGACGGCCACCGAAAGCGTCGTCAGCGTCAGGAGGGTGCCCTTGGTGTTCATGGCTTTGAAGTTGCACGATCCGCACGAGCCAGGCGACTTTTTTGTCCGGGCGTCGTAAGGCTTGAGCCGCGTGGACTTAAGTGTCGAGCTTCCGCCGGAATCGTTGCGAGCTGCCCCCTGGGTGCGGCTGGCGCGCGTCCTTCGACCCGACTCATCCGATCTCTTTCTCAAGCTCGAGCATTTGAGCCCTACCGGATCCGCCTACGATCGGCGCTGCTGGGCGCTGATCAAGGCTGCGGAAACAGACGGACGGCTGCAGGCGGGGATGCGCGTACTGGAGGGTAGCGATGGAGCGACCGCCGTCTCCATGGCGTGGGTCTGTGCCAACAGCGGCCACCCCTTCACTGCCTTTATCCCGGAGAATGCCACCTTGGAGACCCGGGAGTTGCTCCGAGCTTACGGCGCCGAGGTGGAGATCACGCCGTTCACCCAGGGGCTTCGTGGAGCAATCGCCCGGGCAGCGGAGAAAGCCTCCGAGCTGGGAGCGGTTAGGGCTTGGTCACCCCGGCTCCACCACAATGCCGAGACCGTGGCGCTGCAACGGGAGCTGTTGGGCCGCGAGCTGGAGCTGGCTGCGAAAGCGCAGGGACGAATCGATGCTTTCGTGTGCGGCGTGGGGACCGGCGCCACCCTGGCAGCGGTGGCCGAGCTCAAACCGCGGCTCCTGCCGGCCGAGACTCAGCAGACCTCTCCGATTCAGTTGGTCGCCGTCGAGCCGACCGAGAGCGCCACGCTTTCCGGCGGCGCGCCACACCCCCATCGTCTATTGGGACTTGGCCCCGGGTTCATTCCCGCTTCGGTGACGGCACAGACCCGATCGGCGATCGATTGGATCGCCACCGTCAGCGCCGAGGCGGCCTGGAGAATGAAAGAGCGGATTGCGCGGGAAGAGGGCCTTCTGGTCGGGATCGCCACCGGCGCCGGGGTGGTGGCCGCGGTCGATCTGGCCGCCCAGCTCGGGCCGGAGCGCGCGATCTTCACCCTGGCATCCGATACGGGCGAGCGATACTTCAGCTTGGCGGAGCAGTTCCCATAAACCCCTCACGAGGTCCATCGATCATGGCAACCGTTCGAGTTCCCACTCCACTGCGCAGCTACACCTCCGGTCAGGGTGAGGTGACGGCCTCCGGCGCAAACGTCGGCGAGGTGCTCAAGAATCTCGAGAAGAGCTACTCAGGCATCGGCTCGCGGCTGCTGGACGAGAAGGGCGGGGTGAAGCGGTACGTCAACATCTTCCTCAACGATGAGGACATTCGCTTCCTGAAGCAGCTGGAGACTCCGGTCGTCGACGCCGATACCCTCAGCATCATCCCGGCGATCGCGGGAGGTCGGTAGCCCGCAATGGATCCGCTGCTGCTGCCTTCAGCGATCTCAGCGGTCGGAAATACCCCACTGGTGCTGATGCGCCGAATCGGTGCGAAAGGCGCGAACGGATCGGGCGTCCGGATCCTCGCAAAGCTGGAATACTTCAACCCCGGGGGCAGCGTGAAGGACCGGGCCGCGCGCGGCATGCTGCTCGATGCGCTGGATGCGGGGAGACTCGATCGCCGGAAGACGGTGATCGACTCCACCAGCGGCAACACAGGCGTGGCCTACGCCTGGTTGTGTGCCTCATTGGGACTGCGGGTCGCCCTGGTGATGCCGCCCAACGTCAGCGCGGCGCGCAAGCAGATCATCGGCGCCTATGGAGCGGAGATCATCTATTCCGATCCGCTGGAGGGATCGGACGGCGCGATCCGGCTGGCGCGACAGCGGGTGGAGGAGGCTCCGGAGAGATACTTCTACCCCGATCAGTATTCGAACCCTTCCAATCCCTTGGCGCATCAGCGGACCACCGCCCAGGAGATCTGGCGGCAGACGAAGGGCTCGGTCACCCACTTCGTCGGCGGCATTGGCACCAGCGGGACGTTGGTAGGCACCGGCCGCGGGCTGAAGGCGCACAACCGTGCGATCAAGGTGATCGCGGTCGAGCCAGCGGAGGCGATGCATGGTCTAGAGGGGCTCAAGCACATGCCCAGCTCTCTGGTCCCCAAAATCTACGCTCCGGAGGAACAGGACGAAAAGATCTCGGTACCCACCGAAGAGGGCTGGGAGATGGCGGAGCGGCTCTTGCGGGATGAAGGGTTTCTGATAGGTCACTCGTCCGGGGCGGCCATGGTCGGCGCCTGTAGGGTGGCCGAGCGACTTGTCGCGCGAGGCGAGAGCGGGGTCGTGGTGACGGTCTTCCCCGATCGAGCCGACCGTTACTTCGAGCTTCGCAAGCCGAGCAAGCTTTGCAGGCTCGGAAGTCGGGAAGGAGCTTGACCGAAGTGAGCGCCGTCACAGCCTTGCCGGAGGACCTCTCCGAGATGAGGCGGCATCTGGAAGCGGCCTACCCGAACGAGGGGTGTGGTCTGATCCTGGAGGGGCCCGTGCCTGGACAGTTCCGCATCCGACCGATGCGAAACGTCTACGATCGCTACCACGAGCGCGATCCCGAGCGCTTTCCCCGCACCTCGCGTACGGCCTATCTCTTTGACCCCAAGGAGTGGCTGGAGATCTCCGAGGAGGCCGACGCGGCCGGGGCGCAGGTCCGCTGCATCTTCCATTCGCACGGCGATGTGGGCGCCTACTTCTCGGCCGAGGACCAGGAGATGGCCGCACCTGAGGGCGCGCCGCTCTTTCGGGACCTGGCCTATCTGGTGGTGGCGGTCGACGCCGGAAAGGTGACCGGGGGAAAGTTGTTCCTCTGGAATGGTCAAACATTTCAGGAACATCCCGCACGGGTGTAAGCTCCAGTGCGTGTGGCTGGCTTTTGGCCGCCCCCTTCGGATATATGCGCCACCGTCACCGTTGCGGAGACTGACCGACATGGCCTCAAATCAAGGCTTTACCGTCTGGTTGACAGGGATGCACGGCGCGGGGAAAACCACCCTGGCCCAATACCTTGTCGCCCGACTGCGCCAGGTCGACCGGAACGTCGAGATCCTGGACGAGAACGAGCTGGCTCCCCACCTTTGGAAGGAGTTCGGCGACTCAAAGGATGAGCGTAACCAAGCGGTCAAGCGGTTGGCTCATGTCGCTGGGTTGCTCAGCCGCAACAGCGTCGCGACGTTGGTCGCCGCGGTCAGTCCCTATAAGAGCGGCCGGGAAGAGGCGCGCAGGCAGATTGGGCGCCTGATCGAGGTCTATGTCGATTGTCCCACCGAGAAGCTGATCGAACGCGACGCGACCGGCCTCTACAAGAAGGCGCTGTCGGGCGAGATTCCCAATTTCATCGGGATCACCGAACCCTACGAACCGCCCACCTCTCCGGAAGTGACGATCCATTCCGACACCGAGCAGATCGATGAAGGAGGGTTGAGAATCTTTCAGGCGCTCCTCAACCTCGGGCATGTCTCCAGCGAGGAGCTGAAGGTAATCACCGGCAAGCTGATGAAGCCGGTGCCCGCCAGGAAGAAAGGGAAGGCCCCCCCGGCGCCCAAGCCCACCAAGGCGGCAGCAGCGCCCAAGACACCGGCAGCCAAGCCGGTCTCCAAGGACAAGAAGAGGACGCGGGTCGCGACGGTGCCGCGCACCGCCGCTCGGGTATCGAGCGCAGCGAAGCCGTCGAAGGGCAAACCATCGGCAGGGAAGCGCAAGTAGGTCTCGCAACAGCGCTCGAATTATTTGACCGGCCCTCTTTGGGTGAGACACTGTGCTCCCCTGTAGGGAGGAGACTTGATGGAAGCCGATCCCAAGCTGACCTCGGTGGTTTTCCGCCTCAGCCGCGAGCGTCTGGAGGCGCTGAAAGAGCTCTCCAAGCAGACCCGCATTCGACAAAGCGAGTACCTGCGCGAAGCGATCGCGGATCTTCTAGGAAAGTACGCGTCTCAGCAACGGATCAGCTCGTAGTCAAACGGAGGATCGGAAGGGATGGCCCCCTCCGCTTCGCTCCGGTCGGCCTCGCTGAACGGATTCCATGCCGGCGGGTAGCGCACTTCCCATAAGATCAGCCCCGCCGCGGGTGCTTTGACCCCGGGGATCGGTTTGGCTTGGGAAAGCGCTTCCTCGAACTGAGCCGAATTCAGGAGGCCGGCAGAGGTCGCGACCGCGGACCCGGTGAGGTAGCGGACCTGGTAGCGGCCAAAGCCCCGGCCCACCCAGCGGATTTCGTGCAGCAGACGTCCGTCCACCCGCCCGAGCGCCCGAAGCTCTGCGCTCAGAAGCGTGCGTGGTCTGACTGCGCTCGATTTCTCGTGAAAGGCCGAGAAATCCCGGGTCCCCACGCAGCTCCCGACGAGCGCCTCCAGCTCTTCCGGGTCAACCTCCCAAGGCGTCTGCCAGATTGTGGTCGACCCGGCTCCGGAAGCCGCGGCTTCGCCTCGTCCATCGAGGCAGAGCCGGTACCGATACTCCTTCGACTCGGTATGCCACTGCGGATGGAATCCCGGTGGCGCGGCCCGGGCCAGCGCTACCCCTAGGTCTGGCGGCAGCAGCGGACGGAGCGCCTGGGCCAGCTCTTCTGGGGTGTGGTTATCCTCCAGCCGAACCCGGATCACCTGCATCCTCGCATGTACGCCGAGGTCGGTCCGGCCCGAGGGCACGGGCCGCCCTCGAACGGAAAGTTGAGTGAGCGCCGACTCCAGCGCATCTTGCACAGTGGGCCCGCGGGGCTGGCTCTGGTAGCCGCGGAACCCGTTCCCCCGATACCAGAGCCATAGCGCAATCGTCTTCACCGCCCCTTCTTTACCCGAATGGCCGACCTGGGAAGGCGAACCGTGAGCTCACAAGGGGGCGACTGGCTCTTCAAGCAGAGCGAGCTGGTGCTGGGACCGCTGACCGCCGAACAGATCCTCGAGAAGCTCTACTCGGGGGAGATAGACGGCAACACCGAAGTCTCCCGGCCCGACCCACTGCAGTTCAAGCGCATCGCGGAGACCGACTTCTTCCGGATCCATCTGGCCAAGGCAGAGGCCAAGCTGCGGGTGGACGCGGCGGAGCGGCGCAATCTGCTTCGGGCCGCCAAGCGGAGGAATGCGCGGATCGCCGCCGTGGCTCTGCTCGCCCTCGTGGTCGCCGCCGGGGTGGCGGTGGGTGCCTACTACTTCGCGGTCTATAACCCACTGCGGGACGAGGACCTCTCGGCGATGGAGATGGAGATCTCGATCGACGCCAGCAGCATCCGTGTCGCGAAGCGGCGGGGCAGCGGAGAGGAGCTGCTGGAATACCCGGGACGGGCGGGCGTAGCCGGTGGGGCCGCGAGCGCCGGTTCGAAGTTGGCGGCTCGTTCCCAGAAGTCGCCTCCAGGCAAGGCTGGGCCCGGCAATGGCGCCCCCGTTGGGCGAATGAGCGATGCGGCTGACGATCCGGAAGGGCTCCAGACCGCGCAGTTCGATCAAAGCTCGATCAATTCGGTCGTCGGGGCGAACCAGAAGAGCCTCTATCCCTGCCTGATTGAGGAAGCGCGCAAGCAGCCGGGCCTAACCGCTAAGGTCCCGGTCGAGTTCGTCATCGGAAACGATGGCAAGGTTTCCAAGGTCTGGGTTGATCATCCCTCTTTCAAAGAGGGCGCCCTGGCGGACTGCATGCTGAAGACGCTTCAGCGCTGGCCGTTCAAGCCATATGAAGGAGAGCGGGCCACGGTGGCCCTTTCGTTCAACGTCGGCAAGGCCGCTCGCTAAGAGAGTCCCATTTGTCTTCCACTGCAGCGCTGGAAACCAAGGCCCGGGAGCTTCGGCCGGGCACCTTCCGTCACACGGTTCTGACCGCTGCCCGCAAGTTCAAGGCGACCTGGGTCGAATTGGGCAAGCTCCTTATCGACGTAAGGGACAAGGCGATGTTCGACGAGTGGGGATACCTCTCGTTCGAGGCCTACTGCGCCAAGGAGCTGCACATCCGGAAAACCACCGCCCTCAAGCTGACCCGCAGCTTCTCCTTCCTTGCCAAGCACGAGCCCAAGGCCGTGGCCAATGACAATCTCTGGGAGAAGGCTCCGGCGTTCGAGGTGGTGGAGGTTCTGGCGGGTGCTGAGGATCGCGGTCAGCTCTCCGCCGCGGAGTACAACCAGATCCGCGAGTCGATCTGGGATCAGGCAAAACCGACCGCCGAGCTGCGGAGGGAGTTGGGCGAACGTTTCCCACAGCCAGCTCCGGAACGCTCCGGAGCTGGGGCACTGCGCCGCCTGGCGGTG
>JBGTHI010000446.1:0-2000 GCA_041746295.1 Myxococcaceae bacterium | reverse complement strand
GCCTGGCGGTAGTGCCGGTGGGCGTCGACCCGGTGGCCCGCACCTCCACCCGCAACCGGATCATCTACGGCGTGCTGCTGCTGCTCTTCTACGGGACGTTGGCGGTAGGCGTGGTCTACACCGGCCGGGTGCTCTACCGCGAGGCGCGGTTGTCGCGCATGAAGACCGACTTCGTCTCCCTGATCGGCCACGAGCTCCGCACGCCGCTGACCTCGATCCGGATGTTCATCGAGACGCTGTCGATGGGACGGGTGAGCGACCCGGCTCAGTCACAGGAGGTGCTGGATCTACTCGCGCGAGAGACCGCCCGGCTTTCCGAGATGATCGAGCGGGTGCTGGACTGGGGGCGGATCGAGAGCGGGCGCAAGCAGTACCACGCGGTTCCCACGCCGGTGGAGGCGCTGGTGGAAAGCGCGCTGGACGCCTTCAAGGTCCAGCGGCTTCAGGATCCGCCGCAGCTCAGTTGCGACGTCTCGCCCGGCCTTCCTCCGGTGCTGGTCGACCGCGAGGCGATGGCAGGTGCTCTCCTCAACCTCCTTCAGAACGCCGCCAAGTACGGGGGCACGCCCAACCGGATCGCGGTCCGCGCCCGCGCCGAAGGCAAGGGTGTGGCGGTGGAGGTCGAGGACAACGGCGAGGGGATCGCCCAGCGGGATCAAAAGCGGATCTTCGAGCGATTCTATCGGGTGGACGACCTTCTCACCCGGAAGACCGAAGGGTCGGGGCTGGGGTTGGCGATCGCCAAACGGATCGTCGAGTCGCACGGCGGACGCATTACGCTGAAGAGCGAGCTGGGCCGGGGCAGTCGCTTCACCATCCACCTGCGCGCCGCCAAGCCGAAGCGCGGGAACGAGGCCAAAGCGTAAATGGAACCGCGGTTGAAAATCCTGGTGATCGAGGACGACCTATCGATCCTGACCGGTCTCTCGATGAACTTGAAGTTCGAGGGATACGAAGTGCTGCAGGCGCAGGACGGCCGCCGTGGCCTGGAGCGGGCGCTCGACGACAAACCGGATCTGATCATTTTGGATGTGATGCTGCCGCAGATGAACGGGTACGAGGTGCTCAAGGAGCTGCGCAAGCGCCACCAGGATGTCCCTGTGGTGCTCCTTACCGCCCGCTCCAGCGAGAGCGATAAGATCATCGGGCTGGATCTCGGAGCCGACGACTACGTGGTGAAACCGTTCGGGCTGAAGGAGCTGCTCGCCCGGATCAAGGCGGTGCTGCGGCGCCGGTTTCGCGGCAGCGACACCATCAGCTTCTCCGATGTGGTGGTGGACCTGGCTTCCAAGACGGTCTGCCGCGCCGGCGCTCCGGTGGAGCTGACCGCGCAGGAGTTCCGGCTGCTGGTGCATCTGGTCTCGCATCCCGGCCGGACGTTCAGTCGCGACCAGCTGATCTCCGGCGCGTGGGGATCCGACTACGCTGGCAGCGCGCGGACGGTGGACAACTTCATGCGCCAGCTTCGGCTGAAGCTAGAAGCTCAGCCGGACGATCCGCGCCACTTCCTCACCGTGCGCGGGCTGGGCTACCGCTTCGAACGCTGATAAGGGGGCGGCCATGTACCGCCGCTACACAATTCACAAAGACGGGGATCTCTTGGTGGAGGCGCTCGACCCCACCGGAAAGGCGATCGATCCCGAGCCGGTGGCGCCCGAAGATCGGCTGCCGATCGAGGTGACGGTGATGGCCGCCGACACGCCGGACGCCCAGGCTGCGTTGATCGATCTGATCGATCTGGCGTTGGAGATGGAATCGGAGCCCACCCCTCCGTTCAAGAGCTAGGTTCGCAACGAGGCGACCACCACCTGCATCGAGTCGCCGTCGTCGAACGGCTTGCCGTTGAAATGGCCGTACCGCTCGAACGGGGTCAGCCCGGCGGCCTGAAGCGCCAGATCCAGCGCTTCGGACGCGAAGCCCTGCGCCCGGGCGCGACGCGGGACGGACGGCTCGGAGCCGCCCAGGCTGCGCTCATGGAAGTGGGTTCGAAAGGCGATGCG
>JBGTHI010000445.1:0-1517 GCA_041746295.1 Myxococcaceae bacterium | reverse complement strand
AGAGCGCTGAACTGGTAGACGGCTCCGGCGACGGACACAATCGCTTCGGCGAGGTCGGGATGCCGGGCCGCGAAGCGAACCGCGATCAGCCCTCCCATCGAGTGGCCGGCCAGCACCACAGGCCCGACTCCGAGCTGGCGGGCCAACTCGGCGGCAGCATCGGCGAAGCCATCAAGCGAGGGCTTCGCTGCCGATTGCTCAGAGCGTCCGAAGCCCGGTAGATCGACCGCGAGCACCCGGCCGTGCGAGGCGAGGGTGGGAATGGTCTCCAGCCAGTGCTGCCACCGCCCGCCCATCCCATGGACGAGCACGAAGCAACGCTCACCGCTGCCGACGTCGAGATAATGCAGGCGCCGTCCGGCGACGATGGCGTCGCGCTCGTGCGTTGCCCAGTCCGTGTTGCGCCACCCGGGTGCGGCGGGCTGTGCATAGTCGCCGTTGGCGGGGACGACCTTGATCACGGCGCCGCTCCGACCGGCTGCAGCAGCCCCAGAACGAGCACCTCACGACCCCACGCAAAGACTTCTTCGAGCTCCTGTCGCTCAATCCCATGTTGCCCGGGAGGACATGAGCGGCGATCACGGTCTCCGGAGCTCGTGAGCGCTTCCATCAGAAGAGTCTTACAAAGTTGGAAGCAGGTGTAACCAAACCTTTCTCGAGTGTCGGCCCCGACAAGGTGGCGCCGAAAGGTGAGAGTTCTACAGGCCGCCGATTCGGCCGCTCGCCGTATGTGTTTGAGGACGGCGATGGCCCACTCGTACTGGGACTCACTTCGGGGTGATGCTCAAGGATTCCGCGGCGGCGGTACCTTCACGTCACTTCGGTGCTCTGTAACGACCCCGCAATCGTCTGGACGAATTCGGGGTCAGTAAGCCAGTCGAGGACCGAACGCCCGTTCCGGTTCGAATAGCGACCCATCAGGGACCTTGGGGTTGCTCGCTGGCTCCCTCACCGGGGATACCGGGCGACGATGTTGAGGGGCGCCAAGAAGGCTCGCCGCGCGGTAGTGGAGCTCCGCTAGCTGTGGCGCAGTAGGTTTGGCCCAATGGGCTTGCGCGAGCGATTGGGCCTTGGCGGCAAGAACGGCGTGCCCGGTCGCGCCATTGTCCTCGTCAACCGCACCGGCGGTCGAGACTCCGGCACTTCAAGCATCGTCACGCTCCTGCGGGCTCGCCTGAAACCGCTCCCTGCGGAGAGCGGACCCGAGGGTGACGTATCTCAGTTGCTCCCCAGCAAGCAGGTACATCTGCTCACAGCCGGGATGGAGGTCCCGGCCCTACTCGACCCGGAGAGCAATCAACCGGTCGGGGTCTTGAAAGAGGGACTGGACGAGGCGATCGGACGTCATTACCTTGCCCTCGAGCCAGAGCACGGCACCTGGGAGCAGGCGCTCAAGGCGAAACGAAGAGAGCTGAAGAGAGCCGAAGGAGTCCTGGGCCCGGTCCAGGAGCACATCGGGGACGTCCGGGACCTCACGGACGCCGCCAAGGCCGCACCCGGTGGCCTCCGTGACGCGG
>JBGTHI010000444.1:0-1698 GCA_041746295.1 Myxococcaceae bacterium | reverse complement strand
GGGTCGTCGCCCTGGAGGCGCGCTTGTCGCTGCAGTCGGAGCGCTCTTCCAAAGGCCGGTTGGCTCAGAGGCGGCGCCGCTGCCCGGGCTGCCTCCTTGAATTGCCCAAGGGTCGCCGGGGTGCCTCGTGCGTCTGGTGCGGTTTCTACTTCGAGGCGGTCAAAGCGCAAGCCGTCGAGTGAACCCTTTGCTAGGGTGCCCAGCCCTATGCAACTGGACTTGAGCGGTGCGTTTCCCGTGGAGGAGGCCACCCTCCCCAATGGGTTGAAGATTCGACTGGTGCCGAACTCCGGCGCTCCGATCGCCAGCCTCTACACCTTCTTTCGCGTGGGCTCTCGCAACGAGCGGCCGGGCATCACTGGAATCAGCCACCTGTTCGAGCACATGATGTTCAACGGGGCGAAGAAGTACGGCCCCAAGCAGTTCGACCGGGTGCTGGAGTCGCAGGGCGGAACCTCCAATGCCTATACCTCTCCGGATCTCACCGTCTATCACGAGGAGTTCGCCTCCGAGGCGCTGGAGACGGTGCTGGATCTCGAGTCGGACCGGATGCGCTCGCTGACCATCGACGATCGCAGCCTGAGCAGCGAGCGGGAGGTGGTGAAGGAGGAGCGGCGGGTGGTGGTGGACAACGAGATCACCGGGCTGATGGACGAGGAGCTCGCCTCGTTGGTCTTCAAGGCTCATCCCTACCGCTGGCCGGTGATCGGCTGGATGGGTGACATCGAGCGGATCTCGCGCGCCGATTGCGAGGCCTACTTCCGGACCTACTACGCGCCCAACAATGCCACGCTCTATCTGGCGGGCGACTTCAAACCCAAGAAGGCGCTGCAGATGGTCCGGCGCTTCTACGGGGACATTCCCAAAGGCCCCCCTCCGCCTCCGGTGGTGGATTCCGAGCCGGAGCAGAAGGGGGAGCGGCGGGCGGACCTTCGCCACCCGGCCCAGGCGCCCTCGTTGATGATCGGCTACCGCGCCCCGGCCGCCCTGCACCGGGACACCCTGGCGCTGGATCTGATCCAGTTCGCGCTGACGGTGGGGGAGGGCTGCCGGCTCAATCGCGAGCTGGTCTTCAAGCAGCGGATCGCGGTCTCGGTCCACATGGATTGGAGCTGGCGGTTGGACCCCGGGTTGGTGGTGTTCTTCCTGGAGCTCAAGCCCGGGCAGGATCCCCGAAGGGCGGAGGCGGCGCTCTATGCGGAGCTGGAGAAGGTCGTCCGGCAGGGCGTGACCCGAGCGGAGTTGGAGAAGGCGCTCAACAACCTGCGTGCCCAGCATCTGCGCGAGCTCTCCACCAACGGCGGGCGAGCGCATGCGATGGGATCCTACGAGATGCTACTGGGTTCCTGGCGAGACGGGTTGCGGCTGGACCAACGCTACCGCGAGCTCACCCTGCCCGAGCTCAAGGAGGTCGCGGCGCGCACCTTCCGGCCGGAGCGCCGGGCGGTGGTAACCTTGAGGCCCGCTACCGAGAAGGGGCGCCGCTCATGAAGGAAGTTCAGCTCCCTCCGAGCGAGCAGTTCACCACCTCCTCCGGCCTGACCGTGGTTGCGGCGCGGCGCGGTCCGCTTCCGCTGGTCTCCATCCGGCTGACGGTGCGCGCCGGCAGCGCGGCCGATCCCAAGGGCAAGCGCGGCCTTTCCGACTTCACCACCCGCCTGCTCCGGCGAGGGACGCGAAGCCTAGGCGCCCAGGCCC
>JBGTHI010000443.1:0-1754 GCA_041746295.1 Myxococcaceae bacterium | reverse complement strand
GTCGATGGCGGCGAACCGGCTCATCGCCCCCAGTCCGGGGTCAGGTTCTGCGCCCGGTCGATCGGCAGCGGCTTCTGATTGTTGCCGTCGTAGGTCATCACATGAAGCGTGGGTGTGCCGCTCCGATTGGAGGTGAAGAGGATAAGGCGGCCGTTGGGTGCGAAGGTAGGCTCCTCGTTGTTGCCGTGATCCTGGGTTAGCCTTGTCACCTTCCCATTCTGCACGTTGACGGTGAACAGGTCGAAGGCGTTCCGTTCGTCGCGCGCGGTGAAGGCGATCAGATCGCCGCGGGGTGACCAATCGGGCGTCTGATTGTAATTGCCCTGGAAGGTGAGCCGCTTCGGATCGCTGCCGTCGGCGTTCATCGAGTAGATTTGCGGAGAGCCGCCGCGATTTGAAACGAAGGCCAGCTTCTTCCCGTCGGGTGACCAGGTGGGGCTGGAGTTGATCAGGAACGGGGTGTTGGTGATTGCCTTCGCCCCCGAGCCGTCGGGGTTGGCCACGAAGATCTGCGCCGCCTCGCCCTGAGCCAGCGAGTAGGCCATCCGTCGGCCGTCGGGTGAAAAGGAGACGCCCGTGGCCATCACGCCGCTCACCACTGGCGTCGGCTGCGACCCCGGACGCTGCACGAAGATCTCCGGGTGGCCGCGCAGGTAGGAGGTGAAGGCCACGCCGGCCCCATCGGGCACCAGCGCGGGCAGGACGTTGATCCCCCCAGCGGTCAGCGCCCGCCCGTTCTTACCATCCCAATCGGCGACCCAGATGTCCTTGGAGCTGCCTGACCGACGGGTGAAAGTGATCCGCGACTGATAGGGGCCCGGCTCACGGGTGTAGAAGTTGTAGAGACCATCGGCGAATAGGTGCGCCAGCCTCCGCGCGTCCCGCATCGGCACCGACTGACTGAGCTTCAAATCCTCTTTGGCGCCAGGCACGTTGAATAGCCGCAGCTCGCCTCGCAGGTTTCCGCCGTCCGAGAAGAGCTGGATCTTCACCAAAGCCTCCGCGCCCACGTTGGCCCAGCGGCTGAAGTTGATGCTGGCGACGGTCACCCCTTCCCTGGGATCGGCGATGAAGCTCTTGCGATCCAGGGGCTGGAAGATTCCGGATGCGGCCAGGTCGAACGACAGGGCATCGTCGAACTCCTGAGCCCGGCCGCGCGCCTCGGAGTCGGTGGTCATCGGCGGTGGTAAGGCCAACGGCAACGGCCGGAAATTGGCGCCCGAGATCTGGATGACCGGCGCCTGGGCAAGGGCGGCCGAGGCGAGCAGGGCGACGAACAGGACACAGAGGGTCTTCACGGGCTGAACTCCAATAGGACCCCTTGACCCGCCAGCTGCGAGCGCAACGGATCGGGGGGGGGTGAGAAAGGTGATGCGCGTTGCAGGGCGGCGAGCACTGCGCTGTCGAAGGCGGCGTTGCCGGAGCTCTTGGCGATCCGGGCGCGGAGCAGCTCGCCCGACTTGCCGATGGTGAGGCTGACCATCGCCTTCAAGTACATCCGTTCCTGCTCGGAGAGCGTCTGCGGCAGGTTGTAGTTCTGCAGCACTTGGGACCGGAGCATACCGTAGTACCGCTCGCCCTCTTCGTGGGCCGAGTCGCCCAGTGGGCTGCCGTCGGCACGCCCCTCGAGCTCGTCTTGGACCTTTGTCGCCTTGGAGGTGCGGCTGAAGGCTCCGAACAGCTTCTTGCGGCGGGCCGCGGCCTCCTGGGCCACCTGCTTGGGCGACGGGGGTGGCGGCTTGGTGACCGGGTCC
>JBGTHI010000442.1:0-2840 GCA_041746295.1 Myxococcaceae bacterium | reverse complement strand
CCGCTCGTGCTGGAGCAACCGCCGGTGACCTCAAGGCCGCCGGCTCCGGTCGGCGGATCGACGGCCGCGCTGACGGCTCCGCCAATCTGAACCTGTGCTGAGCCGCGCAGCCCCACGGTAGCTGCGCTGACCACAAATGCTCCGCGGCTGCCCTGCTCGGCCTTGAAGCGACCGCGCTCGTCGATTGCCCCACCGCCGGTCACGGCCCAGGTAAATCCACTAGCGCTCATCGTTGTGCCGAACTGGTCCTTCAACACCGCTTCGAACGCCTGTTGCTCTCCGGGCTGGAGGCTGGCCACAGAGGGACTCACTTCCAGGGAGGCCAACTTCTGATCGACCAGCACCTCGAGCTCGGCGGTGGCGGTCTGAGCGTCACCGTCTCGCATGGTGATCGTCAGCTGGTAGGTGCCGGCCTTGCTGAAGGTCGCGTTGCTGGTCTTGGCTGCGTTGTTGCCATTGGGCTCAAAAGTGACCGCTGCCGGACCGCTGCTCGACCAGGTGTAGAGCAGTTCCTCCTCACCTCCATCGTCAACGCCAAGGGCATCCAGTCGAGAGGTCTTGGCGAGCACCGGAGCGGCGGAGGGAATATCCGAGAAGAACGGCGCTCCCTCCTCGGAAACCGTGACTCGAGAGGTGCCGGACTTCCCCCCACCGCTCGCGGTCAGGGTGTGAGGACCGCCGGAGATGTCGCCCGCGCGGAAGAGGCCGGTGTTGGAGACCGAGCCGCCGCCGCTTACGCTCCAGCTAATATTCGGCGGGTTGGTGATCGGAACGCCAAATTGGTCCACCGCAGTGGCGCGGAACTGCTGGCTGCCTTGGGGGTTGACGGTGATCGCCTGGGGCGAGATGGAGATCGCGTTGAAGGTGGAGACCACCGAGACCGCGACGCTGCTGGTCACCGTATCGTTGGTGCTATCGCGGATGGTGGCCGTGAGGTTGTAGTCGCCGGCTTGACCGAAGCTCGCGACCGTATTCTTGGCGGCATTGCTGGCGTTGGCGCTGAAGCTGACGGCACCCGGGCCGGAGGTGACCACCCAGGTATAGGTGAGCGACGCTTCCCCTCCATCATCGGAGCCGAGCACGCTCAAGCCGACGGTGCTCTTGCTGGCCGGGTTTTCGTCGGCTTGAGCGGCCGAGGCCACCGTAGGCGGAGTCGCCGGCACATTGCCGGCGTTGATCGTCACCGCCAGGGTAGTGAACGCGGCGTGGTCGCCCGAGGTGTTCGAGTCGCCGTTGGAGGAGTTGCCCGCACCAAACAGGGTCACCGCACCGGCCGTGGCCGGGGCCACCAGCCGAAATCTAAAGGTGGAAGCGCCCCCCGCGAAGGCGAGCGGCGCAGTGTGAACCACCTCGGTGCCCTGCAGCTTGGTGGTGGCGTTGTCCGCCTGGAGGGTTCCTCCTCCTTGGAGCGCGACGTTCATCCCGCCGCGAACCCCGGGGCCGCCTCTGATGGTCAGGGTGTAATCGCCCGTGGCGCCCACCGCGAGCGTCGCTGGGCCGGCGATTGTAACGGTTGGGGCGGCACCGCTCAAAGCGTGGCAACCCGAGCAATTCACGCCGGCTCTAATATTGGAGTAACCCGCAGCGCCTGTCCCGAAGGCCCAAGCAGCCGGCGCGCTCATGCCGAGGGCGCTGACGGCGACGAACGAGAGGAGCTTGCCGACGCGCATGTGCATTCTCATTGGACCACCGCGATGCGGGAGGTTCCGGAGGGCGCGGTGACCGCTGCGCTGTTGTTGGCGTCGATTCCACGCGCTGTGCCGGTGAACGTCAGGGTCCCGGAGCCGTTGCCGTTCTCGCTGAAGACGAAGGAGAAGGTCTGGGTTCCACCGCCCGGGATGGTGACAGCGGTGGGACGGCTGTCGGTGGTGGCTCTCGCACCACCGCTGGTGCTGACCGTGAGATTGCTGGGGACGACGTCGTTCGCAGGAGTCTCGCCGTTGTTCACGACCGTGACACTGACCGCGAAGTTGGAACCCCTGCCGATGTTCGACGGAGCGAAGACCGACAGGATCCTTAGGGCCGCAGGTGTCTGAACCGCTACGATCGCGGAGGTCGCCGTGCCGGCACTGACCGAAGCCCCCGAGATGGCATCGGCGCCCGTCGCATAGATCTGAAGACGTAGAGTTCCGGAGGCGGTGCCGCTCTCGAGAAAATCGAAGCGGAAGACGCTCTGCCCACCGGCCGGAATGTCCGCCGGAGTCGCCACTGTGGAAGAGGTTGCATCCGCCCCTCCGGTCTTGATCGGATCGAGCAAGGTTGGGCGCACGTTCCGGACCGTGGTGCCGCCGAGGTTACGTAGGATGACGGTGGCGGTGAACGCCTGTCCCGGAGACACGCGGGTCGGGACCGCGATGTCCGCGATGGTGAGGGTTCCGTCGTTCTTCACCGTTACCAGGCCCGACTGAACCGAATTGCCGACGATGGCGCGGCCGCTGACGCCATCGGTGCCTTGGATCCCGGCGGTGAACCTGAGCGAGCCGGGGGACGCGCCATTTTCCGTCAGTGTCCAGGTGAAGGTGGCGGTCGCGCCCACCGCGATATCCTGGGGAGCGGGCGATGCGGTTACCGTGGCGCGAGCGCCGCCTGAGGTAGCAACGGTCAGTACTTGGGGGTTAGGCTGCACAGCGCGCGCGATGGTGGTTCCGGTATTCTTGATGGTGAGCGCGACATCGAACAGCTGTCCCCTGCTCACTGATGCCGGACCCGCGAAGGCAGTCGGCACCAGAGTCGAGGGGCCGGCGATCTGCGCCTCGTTCGAGACCGACTCATTGGCGCTGATCGCTGCATTGCTGTAGCCGTCTACGCCGGCGGCGGAGCCCTTGAAGGAGAGGTTGCCG
>JBGTHI010000441.1:0-2538 GCA_041746295.1 Myxococcaceae bacterium | reverse complement strand
GTCCTGGCCGGCAACGTGGCCAACGTCGACACCCCGGGCTTTGTCTCCAAGGAGGTCGATGTCTCCGCCGCCTTCAGGAATCTGCCTGGGGGTGGATCGCCGGTGGCCGCTTCCCCGGCGCCTCTGCTGGAAGGGCACATGCCGGTCGAGCGTGGAGGCAGCGGATCGGGCGACTCCTACGACCTGCCGATCACCGCTGCGCCTTCGAGCAGCCCGGGCATGGACGGCAACGGGGTCGACTTGGATCGGACCTTGGTGGGAATGGCCGAGAACGCGCTCCAGTACGGCGCGGCGGCAAAGGCGGCGGGCAAGAAGCTGGCGATGCTCCGCTACGTGGCTTCGGACGGAAACGCTTAAGGGTTGATTGGAGACAAGAACAATGGACTTTCTCTCTGCACTTCGTACCAGCGCGTCGGCCCTCTCGGCCGAGCGCACCCGCGTGAACCTGGCCACCTCCAATCTGGCCAACGCCGAGTCGACCCGCGGTCCCGATGGGCTTCCGTACCGCCGGCTCGATCCGGTGATGGAGGCGGTGCCGTTCGAAGACTCCCTGGCGGCCGCCTCCGCAGGCTCCGGAGAAGCGCCCGCGGCCGGAGTGAGGGTTGCGCAGATCGTCGCCGATCCGGCTCCCGGACGCCGCGTCTACAGTCCCGGCCATCCGGACGCCGACGCCGATGGCTTTGTAACCTTCCCGAACGTGGAGCCGATCCACGAGGTGGTAAATCTGATGTCGGCCTCCAGGGCCTACGAGGCCAACGCCACTGCGGTCGACACCCTCAAGACCATGGCGCAGCGGGCGCTAGACATCGCGAGATAACAAATGGACTCTTCCTTCAAGGTTTCCGACAAGATCCCCGGCTTTACCCGCTCCGAGATGGAGCCGTTGAAGCCGATCCAGCCCCTCGATCGCGCCGAGCGTTCGTCCCTGGTTGAGGGCTCCGGCGGTGTCGGCCGGGCCGACTTTGGCGGCGAGCTCTCCAAGGCGCTCGGAACCGTGGATGAGCTTCAGCTCAACGCCGACAAGGAGGCCACCGCACTCGCGAAGGGCTCCGGCAACCTCCATGAGGTTTCGATCGCGCTGGAGAAGGCCGACGTCTCGCTCAGACTGATGATGAAGGTCCGGAACAAAGTGGTCGAGGCCTACCAAGAAGTCATGCGGATGAGCGTCTAGCGGCAGCACCGGAGTGATAACGGATGGAACCTCTCGTCAACCAGCTCCGTTCGCTTCCCGGCCGTACCAGCGGGATTCCGAACATTCTGAAGCTCCTGCTGGGAATCGCGCTGGTGGGCGCGATTGCCTTCGCCGCCTGGGTGTCCGGCGGCGGCGAAGGGTACCAGTATGCCTTCACCAATCTCTCGCCCGAGGACGGCGCCGAGGCGGCGGCCACCCTGAAGGCGGCGGGCGTTCCGTTCCGGCTCGATGCCAATGGCGCCGCGCTGGCGGTCCCGGCCAACAAGGTCTACGACGCACGGCTTCTTTTGGCTTCGGCTGGTTTGCCCCGCGGCGGTGGCGTGGGCTTCGAGCTCTTCGACCGGGGCGACCTGGGCGTTTCCGAGTTCACCCAGAAGGTCAACCTCCGCCGCGCCATCGAAGGAGAGCTCTCCCGCACCGTCGGTCGGCTCTCCGAGATCCGTTCAGCCCGCGTCCATGTGTCATTGGCCGAGAAGGGGCTCTATCGGGACGAAGACCGCAAGGGCTCCGCCAGTGTGGTGGTCGCTCTGCAGCCGGGGCGCACCCTGGGCGACAAGCAGTTGGCCGGTATCCGCCACCTAGTCGCCTCGGCGGTCCCCGGCCTCTCGCCGGACTCCGTCACCGTCATGGACGCGCGGGGCACGGTGCTGTCGGGAGAAGCCCTAGGGGGCGAATCGGCCACCGACTACCAGCGCCGGATGGAGCGCGACCTCGAGGGACGCATTGTCAGTCTGCTGGAACCGGTGGTCGGTTCGGGCAGCGCGATCGCCAGGGTGGCCGCTTCGCTGGACATGAGCCAGGTGGAATCGACCGCCGAGACCTTTGACCCCGACGCGACCGCGGTCCGCAGCGAGCGGACCTCCAACAACAACAGCAGCCAGGAATCAGGTGGCGGCGGCGGAGTGGCAGGCGCCGCCGCCAACCAGCCGCTGCAGGCGGCTCAGGTGGGCCAGAGCAGTAGCGGCAACCGCAATCAGTCGGGCTCACAGGAGGAGGTCCGCAACTTCGAGGTGTCCAAGAATGTAACCCGCACGGTCAGCCATCTGCCCCGCCTCCAGAAGCTATCGGTCGCGGTGTTGATCGCGAGTCCGGAAGGCGGCGCAGGCGCCGTTCGGAGTGAAGAAGAGATCGCTCGGTACACCGAGCTGGCCAAGCGCGCGGTGGGCTTCGATGAGAGCCGCGGCGACCGGCTGGACCTCTCTACCGCGGCCTTCACCCGGAAGGAGGAGGGGACGACCTCCGAGCCGGTCGTGGCCACCGTCGCGGGAATTCCCAAGAGCTACATCTATGGAGGCGCGGGCGGCCTGCTGCTTCTCCTGATCGTCATCGGCGCGATAGCGCTTAAG
>JBGTHI010000440.1:0-3258 GCA_041746295.1 Myxococcaceae bacterium | reverse complement strand
TCACCGCTTTCGCCCGCACCCGCTGCTCCGGGGCCTCGAAGAGGCGGGTCCAGTCGGGAAGCCCGTCGGTGGAGCGGTAGGACGTCAGCAAGAGTGCTCCGTCGCCATCCCGGTTGGCGGCGGCGATGAACCGTCCGCCCGGAGCGCGCGCCAGCGCGTGGATCGTGAACTTCCCGCCAGGAGGAGGCCGAGTGTTCCGTGCCCAGAGGACGTTCCCGTCGCGCGAGAACTTGGCCAGGAAGGCCCCTTGGACAAGGAGCTTGCCCTGGAGCCTCGTCGAGGCGAGCTCGAGGACGCCAGTTAAGAGGACGTCCCCCGCATCATCGGTGGCCAGGCTCTTCACCCGCGCGCCATCGATCATGTAGCTCCACTGCAGCTCGTTCGCTGCGGAGAACTTCTGGAGGGTGGCCCCGCCCAGCTCGGAGCTCGGAGTGGACGTGGAGCCCCCGTTCACCGATGCGGCGCCTTGATGCCAGCCCACCGCGACAAGGCTCCCGTCCGGCGCGTAGCGGATGTGAGTACTGCGGGCAGGCTTCTCGGACTTGAGCGAATGGAACCGCTGCGGTGCAAGCGTCGGCGTCGGGGATTGGGACAGCTCTGAGGTCGCCAAGGTGTTGTGCTCGGCCTCGATGTCGGATCCCGGGTTCGACTCCGGCCCGCAGGCCACCAGACTGAGAACGACACCGATGGGTGCCCATCCGTACCTTCTATTGAACATGACCTGCTCCTCGGAACGCTAAGGCCCACCCCTTGTGGACCCATCCACGATTCCGGGTTAGGGGTCTTGTCGCTCAAGAACCTCTCAGCCGTCAGACTTGGAAAGTAGGAATAGGCGGCAGTACTGCGGGACGCTGAGGCGCATCGTCAATTGCCGGGTCAAGATGCTGCGGCTTGTGGGACGAGATCTCCCGAAAAACGATCAGGAGATCCCGTGGACGCGGACCTGGGCGGCTCAGAGTGCTGGACGCTCTGTTCCGTCAGCGTGGTTTCTCGGTCTCGCCGGGGGTGGCCAGGAGCATTTCTCCGCGCGCCGGGTCAATGTGTCGCGCCGCCGGTGAATGAGACACCGGATTGATGGAAATCAAGCTGCCAGTTTTTCCTCCTCTGTGTCGACGACGTGCCTGATCTGGCGTGAGGAAGCCGTGTCGCTGGATGAGCCAGGAGCGGCTGTAGCGGGCTGCCCAGTCGTGGAGAGCGAGCCGAAGCTCCTCGACGTTCCGGAAGGGACGGAGCCAGAGGAGTTGCTCTTTGAGAGCGCGGAAGAAGCGCTCGACGCACCCATTCGGTGGTGGCCAAGTCCTTGCGGATGAGCGCGAGGAGCTCCACCAGCTGAATCTGTGGAGCGGCTTGTCCCCACCCAATGCTGTGACCGTTGGTAGCGATTGTTACGTTGGGGCGCAAAACAACGCTCGCAAGGAATGGGAATTACTGAGCGGCTTTTGAAGCTGCGGACTTCTGCAGAGCAATCAGGAGATCACGACGGTACGTCGAGATAGCAGCTTGCCGCCGATCATTGCTCCGACCACCTGACTATCGCTTCTCCTCGTCCTGAAGCGGGCGCCTTTCTCTCAGAGCGGATGGTGTCGCGTCAGCAGATCGGCCGCGGTGATCGGACCATTCACCAACGCATCGAAGAAGGCCATGTCGGGGCCGGTGACGAGGTTGTTTACGTAGAGCAGATCTCGGATGAAACGCGGAGGGCGCGGTGGAGGCTCCTGCTCTGGATCCAGGGCCTTTTCCAAGATTGACGCGAGGTCGCCCAGCGTCATCGCGACGTCGCTGTCCACAGAGGCCTGGGAGCTCCGGCGCATGTCCCGCACAGTTCCATCCTGGTTGCGAGTAATGACGAGCTCCTGCAGCAGCCTTCCTCCTCCCGCGAGCTGCCCTTCCGGCGGGTCGAACATTCTGGAGAGCTTGATGGTCGTGATCGGCAGGTCCACCAGGAGACCCTGCTCGCGAGTCACATCGAGATGGAGGGGCACCTGGGTATTCAAGCCGTTGCTGGGCCTGAACAAAACCACCTTTCGGCCGACATCGACCGAGAGCGGTTCGGCCCCTTGATCGATCTGGCCCCACACTGCCAACCTGAATGCATCGCCCAGGCTTGAGCGTCTGTCTCGCTGCGTGAAGGCCGGGTTGGAGGCGAAGACGGCATCCATCACCTGCCACACGTCGTCCGCATCGATCTCGACCCATTCTCCGCCCTGGACGTGTCCAGCGCGGTTGGCCTGATGTCCCGGCGTGGGTGAGCCGTCGGCCTCCAAGCGATGAATGAGCTGCAAACCCTCCAGTATCAAGGCGATGAAGCCATGGTCGGTTCCGTAGTTGATCTGGGCTTTGATGAACGCGTCTTCGCCGGACTCGGTCCTCGGCAGTGCGCGGAGTGCGGCGGGCAGCTCAGGCATCGGCGCGTGCCACGTACAGCCCCGGGCATTTTGTGCCACCATCGGCAGCCTTAATCCCTCTTCGAGGCTCTCTCCCGGCGTGGCATGGTCGACCGCGGCGTCGATTCGGTCGGCAAACGCCTGCGCTCCGCGGGGTACACGACTCGGATTGACCACGAGTGCCTGGGTGAGGGGGCCCATCCTGTCCAGTACCTCCTGGGGCATGCGCTTGACGAATGGCGTCGCCACCCACCGCCGAACGGATCTCATGCGGTGGCCGGGTGGCGGGCGCCGATGTATCGCTTCGATTCCGGGCATGGTTAAAGTTGTCGATCGCCGTCGGGCTTGAGTTGCGAGGTTTGTTTCGCGACGCAGCTTGGGGGGAGGGTGTAAGTTGGTCTCGTGGAGGTGGCCAACCGTTCCGCGCGCCGGCCCGAACCCGCCCAACGCCAACCCGCCCACTCGTCAGAGGAAGAGATTGGTTGTTACAGACTGTCACGCCGGGCGGGGAACGCCGCTCGCAAGTTGTTGGTCTAACTATCTTCGCTCGTCAATGGCATTCAGGAGGTCAGCGGTTCGATCCCGCTTAGCTCCATAGAATCACTGCAGAAAAGGGTGCAGAGGTCTTGCACCCAGAGCCTCCCGTCAGGGTTGAGGCAGGTGGAAGGGGAAGGCGGGCGCTTGGCGCCGGGTGCTCCTCAAGAGCAATCAGGAGTACAGCTACTTCCGGAGGCGTAAGCGTTCACCGGATCAGATTGAGATCTAGGTTCGGCGGTGAGGATCAGAATTCTTCGTTGGACGCGCGCGCAGAGGGGTGATCAGTAGGCAGACGTGCGAGACGGTCGTGACCCCCGAGATATCGCTCGAATCGCCG
>JBGTHI010000439.1:0-11875 GCA_041746295.1 Myxococcaceae bacterium | reverse complement strand
CATCGCCGGCGCGTTCTCCGACGATCCAGAAGTGAGATCGCGAGTCGAGCGGGTGCTCTGGGTGGCGGCCGCTTTTCAGGCGTTTGACGCGGCGCAGATTATCGCCCGCTCGGCGCTGCGAGGAGCAGGCGATGTCCGCTTCTGCGCCACGGCGGGGATCCTTTGCACCTGGTTGATCTTGCCGCCGTTGACCTGGTTCCTGGGGGTGAAGCTCGGATGGGGCGCTCTGGGTGGCTGGATGGGGATCTACACCGACGTCTCGCTGATCACTGCGATCTACTGGTGGCGGCTGCTCAGCATGCGCTGGCTTCCCACGGCCCAGAAGCTCCGCGCGCGAATGGCCGCCGAGCGGAGCGGAGTGCCACCGTGCGCAGAGTACTCCGCCAACTGAAAACACCACCAGCGGGTGAGTTGGGCGACCTTGCGGGATGGGCCCTTAACACAACAATGTTCGACACCGCGCCGACAATCCTCGCGTCAGGGAGCGCCTCGATTCTCAGGAACGCGCTCAGAGCAGTGGCCAGGCTGAAGAGTTCGGAGCTCGGCCAGCAAGCCGCTCAGCAGATGCATAATGGCGGTAGGATAACTGTCGTCTGGAAATAGAACCCCACAACCGCCCGCCTCAAAGCACGGTGGCGGAAATCCAAGGGCGCCCGCTAACCCACTTTGTGATGAACGCCGGGCGTGGTGGTCGGAGGCAATGTCGATCAGGCCACAGCGAGCAGGATCCCGTGCTCTAGCTGTGCTCGTTTTCCCGTGGATTCCGCAGAATTTTGAGCGAAGTTTGCGCCGCTGCCGCCTTATCTGAACAGCATTGGGGTCAGAGGCCGTGGATCCGAACGTCGAGACCAAGCTGCGGGAGCTTCTGAACCGGAAGGAGCCGGACGGTTCGCGCACCTATCCGCTGAACGAGCTCAAGGATGCCCTGGCGCTGTTGGTCCTCTCGGCGAAGCTGCCAATGGACAAGCTCTCCAACGAGATGACTACCATCCTGGCGGAGTTCGCGATGAAGATCGGCTTCACCGGTGAGCAGGCCAAGCCGGAGCGCCTTCAGCCGCTTGTCGACGCCTACCTGGCGACCAATCCGGTGCGGCCGGAGCTGATGAGCCAGCTGCGGGAGGCGTTGACACCGGTAGTGGGCAGTTAGAGCCACGGCAGCGGTAGAGGTGGACGCCGCGATGGATGGGGGACTCGAACTCCTGATTGGCGGTCGCGGCTTTGTGCTTGAGGGTTACGGCGCTTTTGCAGCTGCGAGCTGACGCGCAGCCTCGACAACCGGGATGAACAGGCTTATCGGCTTGCTGGCGAACTGCCGAAACCCAAGGTGCCTGTAGAAGCTGACGGCCTTCTCGTCCTTGGCATCCACCACCAGGCAAAAGATCGCCGGCTCCGAGCGGCCGGCCTTCTCCACGGCGTCGAGAATGAGCGCGCTCCCGAGCCCCTGGCCGGCGAATCTTTGGTCAACGGCCAGCCGGCCAATGAGAGCGGCCGGGAGCAGGGGATAGCGCGGGAGGCGTTTCGCCTCTTCGGGTGGGAGCTCCGTTATCGGGATACCGGTCGCGGCAAGGGTGTAGTAGCCCGCGATGGTGCCGGCATCATCGACCGCAACAAAGCAATTGGCGATGTGCCGCCGAATGTCCTGGCTGACGCGCTCCCGAAAATAGCGGTCGAGGGGTTCAGACCCGCAAGTGAAGGTCGCGCGGACGTGATCGGCTAGGGCCTCGATGATGAAGGGGCCAGCGGTCAACGCGAGGCCTTGATCAATTGCCGGTGCCGCTTAACCGCCCGTTCCATGGCCGGGGCTAGGGGAGGGGGGGTGAGGATGGCGGCGGCGACGGCGCGTTGATCTTCAAGGGCCAGCCGGAGAATTTGGGTTTCCTCAATCGTCCGTGCGGCTGCCTCCTGGGCGGCGGTCACCACGAAGTCGCTGAGGGTACGACCTTGAATTTCGGCGGCGCGCCTGAGCAGCTCGAGCGCATCAGGCTCGATCCGCGCTTCAAAACGCCCGTTGCGGGTCACTGACTCTTGGGTCGTAGTTTCCATGGGACACCTCTCGAACCAGATTGTACGGAAATCCTCCGTACAAGTCAAGGCTTTAATTTACTGCTGGTTTGAGAGTCTGCTAAGGATTCGGACCTGCCCGCTGGGTACAAGCTCCGATAAGCGGTCGTGTATTTCGACTGAGTCACCCCGAAGGCACGCACTATCTATCGATTGGGCGTGCCGGCGAATGGCCTGTCGTTTTTCTGACATAGAGCCTCGGGCAGACTCGGAAGTATTGCGTTCTCCGGAGAGCGCAGGGCGATCCCCTGGCGGCCCTCCGCCTTGATATCGGCTTTGGCCCACGGCTAAGCGCGCCCCAACGACAATCGCGCAGTCAAGCCGTTGAGCTCCGCCTCCTCTGTCAGCGCCGCCGAGAAGGCCGGGGCCCCGGCCTTGAGCTCCACCGCCAGCGTCTCCTTGGCGATCTGTTCCTTGGCCGATTCCACTACTCGCACGATCCGATCGTCGCCCTCCAGCGCCAAGCGAATCCGCTCAGTGTAGCCCAGGTTCAGCTCCTTGCGCATCGCCTGCACGCGGGCCAGGACCTCGCGCACCAGTCCCTCGTCCACCAGGGCATCGGTCAGCTCAGTATGCAGCACGACCACGCCCACGGCAGCGCCCGCCGCGGCGTAACCGGGCGAAGCGGTCACTAGGGTCTCCAGCTCGTCGGCGGGGAAGATCATCCGCTCGTCCCCGACGTCGATCGCTACCCGTCCATGGGCGGCCAGCTCTTGTCGGAGTTGATTTCCGTCGGCCGCGTCGAACGCCTTGCGTGCCGGCGCCAGTTTCGCGCCGAGACGGGGGCCCATTGCGCGCAGATCCGGTCGGACCTTGTAGCGAACGGCACCGGCCTCTTCGCCCGCCTTGAGGAAGCGGACCTCATGGACGTTCAGCTCGTCGGCGATCAGGTCGGCATGAGCTGCCACCGACTCCGCCAGCTCCGGGCGACCCAGGACGACGTCCACCCGTTGCAGGGGCTGGCGTGTCTTAAGGCGGTTATCGGTCCGAACCTTGAAGCCGAGCGAGACCAGCTCGCGCACCGCTGCCATCTCGACAGCCAACGTCTCGTCAATCAGCTCCGCGCGCGGTTCGGGGAACGGCATCAAATGCACGCTCTTGGGTTGAGAAGTCGGCCAGGGGTGCCGAACCAGGTTCTGGTACAGCTCCTCTGAGAAGAAAGGGATGAACGGCGCCGCCAGCGCGGCGATGCTCACCAGCACCTCGTAGAGCGTGAAGTAGGCGTCGCGCTTGTCCGCATCCAGGCCCGAGGTCCAGAAGCGGTTTCGGCTGCGGCGCAGGTACCAGTTGGAGAGGGCGTCGACGAGCGCCACCAGCTTCGTCGCCGCGTCATACGCCTGGTACCGATCCATCGCGGCGATGATGTCGCGGGCGGCGAGCTGCACCTCGGAGAGGATCCAGCGATCGATCAGGGGCCGCTCAGCGACCTTGCGGTAGCCTTCACTCTTCTCGATCGCCTTCCAGGGTGCGTCGTCCGCGTCCGCGTTGCTTGCAGCGGGGGAGAAGCCATCGATGTTGGCGTAGATGGTGAAGAACGAGAAGACGTTCCGCAGCTTCACCTGAAAGTCCTTCTGCATCATCCGCACGCCGCCCAGCGAATGACGGGTGTTGGACCAGGTGGGGCTCTGCGCGAAGAAGAACCAGCGGAAGGCGTCGGCTCCGGGGGACTTGTGCGTGGGATCGGCCAGAACCACCCGCTCGGTGACGGCGAGGCGGGGTACCTCCGCCACCATGACGTCGGCGCCGCGCGGAGAGGGGGCTACCCCCAGGCTGGCGCGGTCCTTCTCGGAGAGCAGCACCAGCCGGCGCTTCAGCTTCTTGTGGGCGCGAACGGTCAGGGTGAGCTGCTTCTCCGGCGCGTCGGCTCGGTAGATCTGGAGCTTGGAGCCCTCTTCCACATCCAGCCCCTCCAAGTCCTCCCGCGCGATCAAGGCAACTCCATCTTGCGCCACCGATTTCTGATCGGTCTCGGCTTCGCCCAACACCGCGAACTCCAGCTTCACCTCGTCCAGGACCAGCTCCGGAGGGGTGTAGTTGCCGCGCGACTTGGACTCCTTCTTTCCCTCTTTGTCGGAGACGTGGCCCAGCACCACGCAGCTCTTGTAGGGATAGGGGAACTCGCGGGGCTTGAGCCCCTGCTGCTTGAAGAGCGCGTCGTCGAACACCAGCGTATTGACCATCAGCAGCGAGTAGAACCAACCCCGGGTCTGGTCGATCGCCTCGCTGATGAAGTCGGCCGGGAAGGCCGGGTCGAAAGCCTCCTTGGAGCCCTTGGCGTGCGGGTAGCCCCACTGCGCGAAGGGCATGCAACCGGCATCGAACCAGACGTCGATCACCTCGGGAACTCGGACGAACTTCCCAGGGGTTCCCTGCTTCTCGTAGGTGACCTGATCGATCCAAGGCTTATGGACGATCAGGTGCTCGGCGTTCTTGGGGTCGCCTTCCTTTCCGGAGGCCATGAAGGCCTTCAGCTCTGCTTCGACCTGCTGCAGCGTTGAACCGGGTTTATGGCGCAGTGCCTCGAGCGAGGGAACCGCCTCGACCTCGCCGGTCTCGCTGTGGACCCACAGCGGCAGCGGCGTGCCCCAATACCGCTCACGCGAGAGTGCCCAGTCGACGTTGTTGGCCAGGAAGTCGCCGAAGCGGCCGTCCTTGATGTGCTCAGGTACCCAGAAGATCTTCTGGTTGTTCTCCTTGGCCCGCTCGATCTGCGAGGTGGTCCGCACGTACCAGGCGGGGCGAGCCAGCTGAATCAGTGGATCCTCCTCCGCGCGCCAGCAGAAGGGATATTCGTGCCGGTAGGTCTCGGAGAGGATCAGGCTGCTCCGCTCTTTCAGCTCGCGGAGGAGCTCCTTGTCGGCAGCCTTGACGAACTTGCCCTGGTAGGCGGGAAAATCGGCGGTGAAGGTTCCATCCGGCGCTACTGGGTTGAGCAGCGGCAGCGCCTCGGGATCAGCGAAGCGGGCAATCTCCTTCCGGTAGACGTTGTAGTCGTCTTCGCCGAACGCCGCCGCCAGGTGGACGACGCCGGTGCCGCTGTCGAGCGTCACGAAGTCGGCAGCCACCACGCGCCAGTAGGCCGAGTCGGTCCCGCCCTCCTTGAGCGGCAGCTCCTTGTTGGCCAGGCTATTGGCGTAGAGCTCGAAGGGCGGGGTGTAGCGCCGTCCGACCAGCTCGCATCCCTTGCACGTGGCCAAGATTGGGAGCTCCCGCTTGAGCTTGGTGGCCAACGCTTCACGCAGGGCCGCCGCGATGACGAGCTTGCGATCGCCGGCATCGACTGTGACGTAGTCCACGTCGGCCTTCACCGCCGCGTACATGTTGGAGGGAAGAGTCCAGGGAGTGGTGGTCCAGACCAGCAGCGCGGTGTCGGGGGTGTCGCGAAGCGGAAAGGCGACGAAGGCGCTGGGGTCATCCACCGTGCGGTAGCCCCAACCTACCTCGGCCGAGCTGAGCGCGGTTCCGCCCTGCGGCCACCACCAGACCACCTTGTGGCCTTGGTAGAGCAGCCCCTTGTTGAACAGCTCCGCGAGCGCCCACCAGACGCTCTCCACGTAGGAGCGGTGGTAGGTGACATAGCCGTCGGCGAGGTCGAGCCAGAAGCCGACCCGCTCGGTCATTCGCGCCCATTCGGAGGTGTAGCGGAAGACCGACTCGATGCATCGGCGGGTGAACGGCTCCACGCCGTACTTTTCGATCTCCGCCTTCCCGTGGATCCGCAGCTCTTTTTCAACCTCGACCTCGACCGGGAGGCCGTGGGTGTCCCAGCCGGCTTTGCGCGGCACCTGGAAGCCGCGCATCGTCTTGTACCGGGGGAAGAGATCCTTGATCACCCGGGTGAGGACGCTGCCGTTGTGGGGTAGCCCGTTGGCGGTGGGAGGGCCTTCGTAGAAGACGAAGCGCGGAGCGCCCTCCCGTGCGGCGAGGGTCTTCTCGAAGATCCGTTCACGCCGCCAGAGCTCCAGGGTGCGCCGTTCGTCGGCGGGGAAGTCGATCTCGTTGGGGACGGTGTCAAAAAGGGGTCGCGTGGTCATTGCCGGGCTACGGTCCATACCACGGGCGAGGCTGAGGGGGACCGAAGCTGTGTGGGCGGAGGATGGACCGGTTCATGACTCAGCCACCGGTCGAGCCCCCAGGCGATCAGGGTCCCGGTGGCGGCGCCGATCGCGTTCCAGGTCATGTCCCTCCAGGAAGGATCGCCGCGACCCAACGCATCGACTCCTTCCTTGGTGGCGCCGACCGCGACTGCAGAGCCGAAGCCGACCGCCAGGCGGAGCCATCGCTTGTCGGTGGCCAGGGCGGTCAGGCCGTAGCCGCCGCCGGAGATGACGGTGGTCGCAGTGAAGTGGAGCGCCTTATCCCGACCGAACCAGGGATCGGCAGGGACGGGAGGGTTGGCCACTGCGCTGCCGGAAAGGAGAGCCAACGCGAACGCCATGCTCTGCTGAGCGACCCGTCGGCAACCCCTCTCGGCTCCACGATGTGCTGTTCTATTTTCCAAAGCGTTGGTTCTTGTTCATTCGCTCGGGGAGGTCCAGCGGGATTTCCCCGCCATGATCGCGACGGGTGAACGAAGAGAGCAGTGCGGGTCGGGTTGAGGGCAGGCGCTCGCCGATGTGGCCGATAATGGGGTGGGCGCCCAGCAGAACGCTCGCAGTATCTTCAATGGGTAGTGATGTGATGACAGAGCATGTTCATAAGAAGAGCTCGGCGCCTCACTCAAGCGACAATCCAACTGAAGACCCCAGGGTCATCCAGGGCACATTTCCTCCCGCCTCCCCATTTAAGCCCTCCCGCAATCACGCTGGGGACTTCGCGGTGCCCAGCCAATCCTCCCCGGCTTTGTGCTCCTGACGGACCTCCTGGCCATTCACTGTGGTGTAGTTAAATAGCTCCCTGTTCTCGTTTCGCTGGAAGGGCCGCGCCACCGCGAGTTGGCCACGCATCACGTAGAGCGCATCCTGGTCGCCGGGCTCCCGCTCGTTGGGTGTGGCGATCCGCTCCCGAAGTTCCTTGCGAAGCATGTCGCGGTGGTTCTCGGGATTGCGCTCGATCCGATCAAGGCGCGCGATTACCAACCCCGAGGGGAGGGTGCGGGTTCCGACAAAATCCTGGATGCCCAGCTGCTTCTGGGAAAAGACCAGCCCCTCATAGACGCCGGAGCCATACTCGTCGGGAAGCTCGGTGCGCGACGCGAGGAAAAGCGTGGCGATCGGGTCCAGCCGCTCATTGGGTCCAATGGCTAGGATCTCGTCGTCCGCCGGGTGCTCGAAGACGGAATTGCTGCCAAGGAGAAGATCCAGCTCCGCCAACAATCGATCGGCTGAGGTCCCGATGCCCTGAGAGGTGGCGTTTCTCTTGCCGGGTCCGCGGGACATCTCAAGGGGGACCCGCGTGAGGTCCGGACGGGTAGAGAGGCTGCTCAGTCGCGTGGTGGCTTTGACCAGCTGCTGATGGATCGATGCGGCGGCCACGGTGAAACGTTGTCGATGGGGACAGGTGTCGGGTTGCGGCCGGTTGACAGCGGGGGAGGAATCCATCATAACGGCCAGGCCTCCGCGATGGTTGTCGGCGGCGGCGCGAAACTTTTGCCCACCTTGGGTGACGCGCCTTACAAATTTCACCCTAAGCCGATGGGACTTCCGCCTTCTGGCGGGGTGGGCGCAGAAAAAGGCAGTCGCGCCATGGCTTTAGGCTCAAATCCAGCTCCCAGCTCCACTGTCGCCGTGCACGGCGGCGAGCCCAAGAAGAAGGCCTACGATGCGGTGACCACGCCGCTGGTCTGCTCCTCCACCTACGTCTTCGAGGACACCGCGGAGATCTGCCGCTACTTCGACGGCGACCAGGATCGGGAAGAGTACGGCCGCTACGGCAACCCCACCGTTCGCGCCGCCGAGCAGAAGGTTGCGGCGCTGGAAGGGGCGGAGGACGGGCTCCTCTTCTCCAGCGGGATGGCCGCCGTCACCACCACGCTGCTGGCGATGCTGAAGTCCGGCGACCACGTGGTGATGACCTCCGTCTGTTACCGGCGCACCCGGCAGTTCGTGAACAAGGTGCTGTCGCGCTTCGGGGTGGAGGCTACCGCGGTGGAGCCGGGCGACTACGACGGGCTCGCCGCGGCGATCCGTCCCGGTCAGACCCGACTGATCCTCTCCGAGTCCCCGACCAATCCCTACTTGCGGTTGGCGGATCTGCCCAAGCTGGCGAAGATTCGCGATATCCATTGCAACGTGAAGGTGCTGATCGACTCCACCTTCGCCACGCCCTGCAACCAGCGGCCGCTCGAGCTGGGTGCAGATCTGGTATTGCACTCGGCGACCAAGTATCTGGGCGGTCACAACGACCTCCTGGCCGGTGTGGTCTGCGGCAACGCGGGAATCATCAGCGCGCTGCGTGACTTCAGGGGCGTGCTGGGAAGCGTCCTCGATCCGCACAGCGCCTACCTCCTGATTCGTGGCCTGAAGACCCTTCCACTGCGGGTCGCTCGCCAGAACGAGACGGGGCTGCAGCTGGCCAAGTGGCTGGAGCGTCATCCCAAGGTGGAACGGGTGTTCTACCCAGGACTGGAGAGCCACCCCGACTTCGCTCTAGGCCGCGAGCAGATGAAGGGCTTTGGCGGCGTGGTCAGCTTCCTGGTGAAAGGCGATCTCAAGGCAGCAGCCCGCTTGATCGACGGCTGCACCCTGGCCTCAGTGGCCCCTTCCTTTGGCGGCGTGGAGACCTTGATCGAACAGCCGGCGCTGATGTCCTTTTACGAGCTGACCACCGAGCAGCGGCTGGCGGTGGGGATTCGAGACAACCTGGTGCGGCTCTCGGCCGGCATCGAAGACGCGGAGGATCTGATCGCGGACCTGGGGTGCGCGTTAGACAAGGTCTAGAGAGTGATAAGCAGCCGCGTCCGGAGAGATGAAGAAATCTCACGCGCGGACTCGATGTGCCCGCGCGAGCCGGCTATGAGCGCCCCTGGGGGAGCGCCGTCTAAGTGGCTTCTAAAATTCTTTACCTGGAGCCGGTGGGCGGCATCGCGGGAAACATGTTCCTGGCCGCGGCGGTAGACCTCGGCATCTCGACCGAGTCGATCGAGCGGCCTCTGCGCGGGCTCGGGCTGACCGGCTGGAAGTTGGAGGTCCAGCAGGAGGAGCGTCACGCGGTCCAGGGGCTTCACCTGAATGTGGCGGAGGAGCGCACCGAGCCGGGAAACGGCAGCGCCTCGGACCTCCAGGACGAGCGCACGCAGGGCCGGAACGCCGCAAAGAGCCGACAAGCCCATCGGTCGCTTCCCGAGATCAGGAAGATGGTCCGCCGGGCTCCGGAGCTGTCTCCCCGGGTCAAGGAGCGGGCCCTCGCGATCTTCCAACGGTTGGGCGAAGCGGAGGCGGCCAGCCGCCGCGTCCATCTGGACGAGATCGACTTTCTGGAGGCGGGAGCTCTCGGCTCGATCGTCGACATCTGCGGTGCCGCGCTGGCGGTCGAGCTCCTGGGAGATCCAGAGGTGGTCTGCGCGCCTCCTCCTCTGGGAAGCGGGACGATCAAGACGCCCGACGGAGCGCTCCCGGTCCCGACGCCCACTACCCTGGAGCTTCTGCGGGGGATTCCGGTGCGCTTCGAGGGGGTAGGGCAGCTCACCACGCCTGTCGGCGCCGCCCTAATCAAGGTGCTCGCGCGGGTGGGAAGCCCGCCGCAAATGGTGGTGGAGAAGATCGGCGTGGGTTTGGGCAGCAAAGACTTCGCCGATCGGGCCAACGTGCTCCGCGCCTCGCTGGGCGCCTCGAGTCAAGGCATTACCGAGACCGCCTTCGCGCTCGAGGCCAGCTTGGAAGACTGCAATCCGCAGCTCCTGGGAACGTTGGTGGAGACGTTGCGCGAGCAGGGCGCGCTGGAGGCCTACGTGGTCCCCGCCACGATGGGGGGAGGGAGGCCTGGTCATCTGCTGACCGCCGTGGCCCCTGAAGCGAAGAGGAAGGCGCTGATCGAGACGATCCTGCGCGAATCGACTGCGCTCGGAGTCCGCGAGCACCGGGTCGAGCGGACGGTGCTGGAGCAGGAGCTTGAAGAGATCGGCACCCCCTACGGCTCGGTGCGGGTTCGATTGGGGCTCCGCGAAGGGCAGGTGCTCAACGCTGCGCCGGAGTACGGCGACTGCGTTCGGCTGGCGCGTGCGGCGAAGGTCTCGGTGAAGACGGTCTGGAGCGCGGCGTTGGCCGGCTCCCGCTACTTGCCTTAGGCAGGCCTGCGGGGAGCGCGCACCTCCGCGCACCCCAAACAGCTTTCGCTCGCGCTGTGGGAAACGGCGTGCAGGCTCGTGCGTAAGTAGGGTCGAGCCTCAGCTTGCCTCTTCTTGCGGAATGCGGACGTAGCACTACTATCGACGTCTCCCACTCGCGACGACCAGACACACCCGAGCGCTGTTAAGCCTTCTGGAGGTACCGCATGTTCTGGAGAAAGCCCGCCATTCGTCTCAATGCAGCCTGGATGGTGGCCGGAATGGTGGTCGGCGCAATCGCGTTGAGCTGTGGCAACGACGCGAACGGTCCGGGGGATACCCCCAGCGACGAGCCGCCGGCCTTCCGCACCGGTCCGGCCAGCTCCGTCCCTTCCCCGGTGGAGAGGACGACGATTCAGCTGACCGCCAGCGCGAACGATCCCGAGGGTGCCGCGATTACCTACGCCTGGAGCCAGGTAACTCCGGCCACCCCTACCGGAACCTTCAGCGCCGCGACTTCGGCCAACACCAACTGGAAAGCGCCCAAGGTCACCGCCGCCACGCCCTTCAAGCTCCGGCTGAAGATCTCCGATGGCAAGAACGAGGTCACCGGCGATGTGGATATCACCGTGACCGATGACGGACAGCCCAATGCTGCACCCGCCTTCGGGGTGATCTCAGTCGCTTCCGCCGCCGTCGCTGGCGATCAGGTGGACCTGGTTGCCTCCGCCACCGACGCGGACGGCGATGCGCTGACCTTCAGCTGGAGCCAGACGCTTCCCTCGAGTCAGGGCGTCTTCGCCGACGCGAGCAAGGCGATCGCGTCGTGGCGCTCTCCGTCCATCGCTTCCAACACCGCCTTCACGATTCAGGTCAATGTGACGGACGGCGAGGCGACCACGACGCAGACCCGGGCGATCAACGTTGCCGTTCCCAGTTTCGCCAACGACATCCAGGACATCTTCACCAACAACTGCAGTGGTTGCCATCCGACGGAAGCAGGCCTCAACCTGACCCTTGGCAACGCGCGCGCCGGGTTGGTAGGCGTTGCTGCGAGCGCCTCCACCGGCTGCGGAGCGACCGTTCGTGTGGTCGCCGGCTCACCCGACACATCGATTCTGGTGAAGCGGATCGAGGGCACCTGTGAAGAGCGGATGCCCCAGAGCAACCCCACCTTCTTCGATCAGAACCCCGGTCTGGTGACCAAGATCCGAAGCTGGATCCTGAACGGCGCGCTCAACAACTGATTCGCCGCGGGGGGCTTGCCCGCCCTTCCAGTGTCTTGGGGGGACGCGTCGAAACGCCTGGCCATCGCGATCGCACGACGCTACACCTCGTGCGATGAAGAATAAGCTAAGGGTGTTCCTGGTCCGCACCGGTGACGAGATCCGGCGTGAGCTGGAGAAGCTGGTGGTGGAGATCCGCGATCCGGACAAGACCCATCGGGTCCGGGCGGGGCTTCAGCACCTGGGAAACTGGGCCAAGAACACCGCCGAGGAGGTAGCCGCGAGGGTGGATGAGGTGGTGAAGCGCCGCACCGGCCACCGCCTCCGCCGCGAGCCGGTCTCATCGAAACCGTCCAAGGCGCGGTCGGTCGCCAGCACCGTGCCG
>JBGTHI010000438.1:0-1646 GCA_041746295.1 Myxococcaceae bacterium | reverse complement strand
GTTCTCGTTGCCCCCGGTATGATCCCCGTGCCAGTGCGTGTTGAGGACAAAGCGGATCGGCAGTGGGGTGAGGGCTTTCACCGCCGCTAGAACTTTCGGGGTAAGCGGCGCGTACTGATCGTCCACCAGAATTACCCCGCTGTCTCCGATGGACACTCCGATGTTGCCGCCCGCGCCGGCCAACATATAGGTCCGCTCGGCAACGCGAACGGAACGGACCTTCACCGTGTCGAAATTCTGTTCCTGTGCGCGTGCCGGCGCGCTGGTGAGGGGGAGGGCGAGCGCCGAAAGCCAGTAGGCAGAGAGAAGCATCCGGAGGTCCATTGTGGGCTCCTAGCTGTGGGTGCGCGGGTGGGGTAGTACTCCGTGAAAAGCTAAGGGTGGGCCGACACTGAGGACAGTAAAGGCCGTTGGGCAGGCTCTCGCATGACTCGAGCTCGTGGTCGGCTGGATTGCTTCGAGCACTGCGTGCTCTCGCAATGACTGCGCCGTGTGATCTGCGGGATTGCTTCGGACCTTCGGTCCTCCCAATGACCATCGTTATTATCACAGTCATGTCACCCGCGGAGCAGGTTGCCCGTCTGCGCGAGCAGCTCGAACGCGCCAATCACGCCTACTACGTCAACGACGCGCCCGAGATCTCGGACGCGGAGTACGACCGCATTTTCCGCGAGCTCCAGGCGCTCGAGGCAGCGCATCCCGACCTGCAATCGCCCGACAGTCCCACCCAGCGGGTCGGCGCCGTCGCCTCGGGCTCGCTCGCCAAGGTCACCCACAAGCGCCCCATGCTCTCCCTGGCCAACGCCTTCACCGCCGAAGAGCTGGCCGAGTGGGAGGAGCGGAACGCCCGGCTGGCGAACGAGGTGCACACCGGGGGCTACACCACCGAGATCAAGATCGACGGCGCGGCGGTGAGCCTGACCTACCAGGACGGCCGCCTGGTGATGGGCGCCACCCGGGGCAACGGTACTATTGGCGAAGACATCACCCACAACCTCAAGACCATCCCCGACATTCCGCTCAAGCTCAAAGGCGACGGCTACCCCCGCGTGATGGAAGTCCGGGGCGAGGTGTACATGCCCTACGCCAGCTTCACCCGCATCAACAAGGAGCGAGAGAAGGAAGGCGAGGCGCCGTTCGCCAACCCGCGCAACACGGCTGCCGGCGGGCTCCGCCAGCTGGATCCCGCGCTGACCAGGAAGCGGCGGCTCCGGATGTTCGTCTTCGCGGTCGAAGCCATCGAGGGAAAGCTCCCGGCCGGCACCCACTGGGACGAGCTCGACCTCCTGGAGCAGTGGGGCTTCAAGGTGGAGCCCAACCGGCAGCGCTTCCCCACGCTGGAAGACGTGCAGGCCCAGATCCAGAGCTACGAGACCCTGATCCCCACGCTCGACTTCCAGGCCGACGGCGTGGTGGTCAAGGTGGACAGTCTGCCGCTCCACACCGAGCTGGGCGTGATCGGCGGCCGGGAGCCGCGCTGGGCCATCGCCCGGAAGTTCGCGCCCGAGGTGGCCGAGACTCGGCTCCTCAAGATCCGGGTCAACGTGGGCCGCACCGGCGCGCTCAACCCCTACGCCGAGCTGGAGCCGGTCCAGGTGAGCGGGGTGACGGTCACCAGCGCCACGCTGCACAACGAGGAGCTGATC
>JBGTHI010000437.1:0-11399 GCA_041746295.1 Myxococcaceae bacterium | reverse complement strand
AGGGCAGCGGCGCGAAGGATGGGCAGTTTTCAGCGTGGCACGACGGTTGTATCAACGCACCGCAACGATGTTCGGCCGGGCTCCAGGAGGCCCACAAATCATGAATGGCGATAAGAAGAGCACCGAGATTCTGGCTCGCACCTTCTTCAATCAGCTGATTGCGGCTGGCTATACCCCCAATCAGATCATCGACGTCTCCAGCGAGCTCCTAGATCTCGTGTCCCGCGGAATCAAAGAGGCGCCCAAACCGGAAGCGGTGATTCCGCCCCACCAGACCATCGCGGCTGCCCGGGACTGGCGCGAGACCGCCTGACACATTATTCTTCATTCTTGTGACCTAGTTGGGACGGCGGGTTCCGGACCGGTTTTCGGGGCTCACGCCCACTAGGGTGCAGTATTTTAGAGGTTTGGTTTCCGGATGCCGCTCTCCGCGCGCAGCCGGGCCGCCCGCCAAGAAACCCAAAGCAATCCCCCCGCCAATGCGCTGAAGACCCACGAGGTCGACATGCGCGTGGTGAAGGCCCAGAGCACGGTGCCGGTCGATGCGAGCGCCGCATCGCTGCCCTTGAGCTTTGGGCGCCACAGCAGCGCGGTCACGCAGCCGAGCAGCGGCAGCCCAAGGGCCACCTGCCTCATCACCTCTCCGCGATGGGCCGCCACGTTCCCGGCGTTGTGGATGAGCAGCGCGCTGAAGATCGCGACGGTGCCCAGCGCCAGTACCAGCACCCCCGCTGCTGCGGCGTCTTTCGCCTTCCGAGCATGCTCGTCGACTTCCCGAATGGCGAGGTCCACCAGATGCTCCAGAGCGCTGTTCAGAATCTCCGCGAAGAAGACCAACAGGACGCAGAAGAGCAACGTCACCTTCTCGGCGAGCCCAAGTGGCAGACCGCTGCCTACCAGGCTCACCGCCATCGCGGAGACCAGGTGGATGCGCATGTTGCGTTGGAGCGCGACAGTCTCCACGAGCCCGGTCCAGGCGTGGCGACAAGAGGCGAGCAGCGTGCGTGAAGAGGTAGGCGCCATCGTTGAAAATCGACGCATATCACCTTCACGCGGACGTTGACTTGGGCGACTGCGCGCGCCTAGGTTGCCCGCCTTTCAGCGGAGGCCCGTTCCGAGTCGGTTCCGGGCCCGCTCCAGACGGAAGGAACACCGAAATGGCTCTTAAGTACGCGATCAACGGCTTTGGTCGGATTGGACGCTGCATCCTGCGCGCGGCGCTTTCTCGGAAGGAGATCGAGATCGTGGCCATCAACGACCTGGACAAGCCTCAGGCGCTCGCTCACCTCTTCAAGTACGACTCGGTCCATCGCGCCTGGCCGGGACAGGTCACGGCCAAGGAGAAGAGCATCGTGATCGACGGCAAGGAGATCCAGGTGACCGCCGAGCGCGACCCGTCGGCTCTGCCGTGGAAGGCGCTGGGAGTGGACGTGGTGCTGGAGTGCACCGGCCGCTTCACCGAGCGCTCCGCCGCCGAGAAGCACCTGGCCGCCGGCGCGAAGAAGGTGGTCATTTCGGCCCCGGCCAAGAACCCGGACCTCACCGTGGCCTTCGGTATCAACCACGAGAAATACGATCCCAAGGCCCACCATATCGTCTCCAACGCTTCCTGCACCACCAACTGCCTCTCACCGGTCTGCAAAGTCCTGCTGGAGAGCTTCGGCATCGAGCGCGGCCTGATGACCACCGTGCACAGCTACACCAACGATCAGCGGATCCTCGACCTGACCCACGAGGACATGCGGCGCGCCCGCGCGGCGGCGCTGTCGATGATCCCCACCACTACCGGCGCGGCCAAGGCGATTGGCGAGGTGCTGCCCGCGCTCAAGGGAAAGATGCACGGCCTGGCGGTCCGCGTGCCCACGCCTAACGTCTCGCTGGTGGACCTGACTATCAACACCACCAAGGCGACCACCGTCGATGAGGTGAACGCGGCGTTCAAAAAGGCGGCGGAGGGGCCGCTGAAGGGCGTGCTGGAGTACAGCGAGGCGCAGACCGTCTCGGTCGACTACAACGGCAATCCGCACTCGGCGATCTTCGACGCCACCAACACCTTCGTCATGGACGGCACGATGGTGAAGGTCATGGCTTGGTACGACAACGAGTGGGGCTTCTCCAACCGGATGGTCGACACCGCCAAGTACATCGGCTCCAAGGGCGTCTAACCATCAGGAGCTTGAAAACCCATGTTCCGCACCCTGGATGAGCTGCAGCTGAACGGGAAGCGGGTCTTCATCCGCTGCGACTTCAACGTCCCGCTGGCTCTGGAGACCGACAACCGCCGGGTCACCGACGACACGCGCATTCGCGAGGCCCTGCCCACCATCCGTCACGCCCTGAAGGTGGGCGGCAAGGTGGTGCTCGCTTCGCATCTGGGGCGGCCCAAGGGAGCGGATCCCAAGCTCTCGATGGAGCCGGTGGCCACCCGGCTCTCCGAGCTGCTCGGCCACGAGCACGAGGTGGTCCTGGCCGATGAGTGCGTGGGCGACGGCGTTAAGAAGTTGGTCCGCGAGCTCAAGCAGGGGCAGGTCGTCGTTCTAGAGAACCTGCGCTTCCACAAGGAAGAGGAGGCCAACGACGAGGCGTTTGCCCGTGAGCTGGCGTCGCTCGCCGACGTCTACGTCAACGACGCCTTCGGCACCGCGCATCGGGCCCACGCTTCGACGGCCGGGATGGTCCCCTTCGTGAAGGAGAAGGCGGCCGGCTTCTTGATGAGGAAGGAGCTGGAGTATCTCGGCGGCGTTCTCAAGAACCCGGCCAAGCCGTTCATCGCGATCCTGGGCGGCTCCAAGGTCAGCGACAAGATTAAGGTGATCGAAAATCTATTACCGAAGGTCAATGCGCTGCTGATCGGCGGCGCCATGGCCTACACCTTCCTCAAGGCGGAAGGGGTGGAGGTTGGCAAGAGCCGGGTCGAGGCGGACAAGCTGACCCTGGCCACCAAGATCATCGTGTCGGCCAAGCGGCTTCAGGTCGAGTTGGTCCTGCCTCTCGATCACATCGTGGGGCACGTGGTCGGCACCGGTTTCGAGGACAGCCCAGCGATCGAGTTGAACGAGCGGTCGATCCCCGCCGACAAGATGGGCTTGGACATCGGTCCCAAGTCGCGCGCCCACTATGCCCAACACATCAAGAACGCCAAGACCATCATCTGGAACGGCCCGATGGGGATGTTCGAAGTGGACAAGTTCGCCCACGGAACCCGGGGGGTCGCAGAGGCGATGGCGTTGAACCGCGATGCGGTCACGGTGGTGGGGGGAGGCGACAGCGCGGCGGCGGCGCAGCAGATGGGGCTCGCCTCCAAGCTGAGCCACGTCTCCACCGGAGGTGGCGCTTCGCTGGAGTTCCTCGAGGGGCGCGAGCTGCCAGGCGTCAAGGCGCTGGAGGTCTAGGACCGTGCGCAAGCCAATCGTTGCCGGCAACTGGAAGATGAACAAGGGCGGATCGCGGGCTCCGGACGGCGCGTTGGCGCTCATTAAGGCGCTCCGCGAGCGGCTGGTGTCGGTTCGCGATGCAGTGGAGGTGGTGGTTGCGCCGCCGTTCACCGCGCTGTGTGCGGTGAAAGACGCGATCGATGGCTCCAACCTGATCCTGGGCGCGCAGAACTGCCACTGGGAGGAATCGGGCGCCTTCACGGGTGAGATCTCGCCGCGGATGTTGCTAGAGGAGGGCTGCGCCTATGTGATCGTCGGCCACTCCGAGCGACGTCAGCTCTTTGGCGAGACCGACGCCACGGTGAACAAGAAGGTCCACGCGCTGTTGGCCGCGGGACTGAAGCCGATCGCCTGCATCGGTGAGACGCTGGCGGAGCGCGAGGCGGGAAAAACTCTCGAAGTCCTCGGCCGCCAGGTGGCGCAAGACCTGGCCGGTGTCACCGCCGAGCAGCTTCCGCACGTCGTCATCGCCTACGAGCCGGTCTGGGCGATCGGCACCGGCAAGACCGCGACCAGCGCGCAGGCCCAAGAGGTTCACGCCCACATTCGTGAGCTGCTGGTGCGGTCGCATGGCCGCGAGAGCGCCGAGCGCGTTCGGATCCAATACGGCGGTTCGGTTAAGCCGGAGAACGCCGCGGAGCTGATGAGCCAGCCGGACATCGACGGCGCGCTGGTGGGCGGCGCGAGCCTCAAGGCGGCCGACTTCGAGGCGATCGTCCTGGCGAAGCTTTAGGTAGACCGCACACGTCGGATCAAGGGTCCGGCGAGCCTTCGCAAAGTTCTATTGCAGCTCGCTCTGGACGAAGAGCAGGTGGCCGGAGCTTCGACCTAAACATCCTGGAAGTCTCTCCTACACTTGAGAAGCTGGTGCCAACGCACTAGGGTGCGCCCCTGGTTTTCGCCCAATTGGAGTTCTAAGCGATGTTGACCTTCGTGACCATCGTCCACGTGCTGCTCTGCGTGTTCATGATCTTCGTCATTCTCCTGCAGCCGGGTAAGGACGCGGGCATGGGCTCTGCTCTGGGCGGCGGCGCGGCCACCAGTGCCTTTGGCGGCCGGGGCGCGGTGACCTTCCTGAGCAAGGTGACCGGGATCTGCGCGGCGCTCTTCTTTCTCACCTCGCTGGGGCTCTCCTTCGTGGGGCTGAAGACCTCGGTGGTTGGCGACGGTTCGGTATCCTCTTCGGGGGTCGATATCCCCAATCCTTTGGGCCCAAGCGATGTGATCGATGCGGGCACGGTCGACTCGGCGACTACCGGGGCCCCTCCGCCGATGGAGACAGCGGCACCTCCCGCAGCACCGGTGGCTCCGAAGCCCGCGAGCCCGGCCCCTGGAAAGTAGGCGTTCGCTGCCGCGATCAGTTGACCTCGCAGCGAGGGTCGCTTACTGAGATCGCAGCAGAGCCCAGGTGGTGGAATTGGTAGACACACCATCTTGAGGGGGTGGCGCCGCAAGGCGTGCGGGTTCGAGTCCCGCCCTGGGCAAAATTAGTGGCGTGAACTCAGTAGCTTACGTGGCCGGTTCGGGCCATGTGCTGTTTATGTGCTGTGCCCCAATCGTTTGATGAGCCGCAGGCCGAACTTCGCGTGCCGCAACGTCGCAATCTCTCGGGTGAAATGACGGACGGATCGAGCGTGGCACTCTCCGTTCGAAGTTAGGGTACCCGCACTGCCCAGTGCTCCCTCCTTGCTAGTACCGGATGCTCAATTCGCTCCGCCTGGTGGCAGCTGAAGCAGGAGCAGCTCGCTGAAGATGGACCGCCATCTCCCGGCCAGCTCCGGTTCCGCGTAGCCGAGGGTGTTCGTCAAGGAACGCGCTTATCGATTCCTCGGTGAGAACCACTTCAGTGTAAGGCCCGGCTGGGGAGATCGTTAGCCAGCCAGGAGGAAGACTGATGGCAAAGGATCAGCCGCAAATTTCGCATCCCGATCAACCACCACGGAAAGCGGTAGTCCCGCAGGAGATTCAGCCTGCGTCAGCCTATGCAACCGACCCCGTGTGCGGCATGGAGGTGGACTCACAGTCGCCAAAGAAATACCTGTCGCCAGCGTCGCTGAACAGTAGCGAGCACATTGGCCCGCGCGCGCAGACCGAATGGGTCTGCCCGATGCACCCAGAAATCGTACGCGACCGGCCGGGCAGCTGCCCGATCTGCGGCATGGCGCTCGAGCCACGAGCCCCCACCCTCGACGACACTCCCAATCCCGAGCTCCAGTACATGCAGCACCGCTTCTGGGTGAGCGCCGCGTTGAGCCTTCCCCTCTTCGTTCTGGGCATGTCGGAGATGATCCCCGGCCAACCCTTCGAGCGCTGGGCGCCGGGGGCGAGCTTCAACTGGGTTCAGCTCCTATTGGCCTCTCCGGTGGTGCTCTGGGGCGGGTGGCCTTTCATTGAGCGGGGCTGGGCATCGGTGAAGAACCGCAGCCTGAACATGTTCACGCTCATCGCCTTGGGGACGGGTGCGGCCTACGGCTTCAGCGCCTTCGCCACGCTGTTCCCCGAGGCGTTTCCACAGTCAGTCCGCGGCCACGGGGGCAAGGCACCGGTCTACTTCGAGGCCGCCGCGATGATCACCACGCTGGTGCTGCTGGGACAGGTGCTCGAGCTGCGGGCCCGCCATGCAACCTCCGGCGCCATCAAAGCCCTGCTGGGATTGAGCCCCAAGACCGCTCGCTGGGTTCGGGACGGAAAGGAAGACGACGTTCCACTCGAGCAGGTGCGGGTGGGCGACGTTCTTCGGGTCCGCCCGGGTGAAAAGGTGCCGGTCGATGGTGTCCTGCTCGAGGGGTCCAGCCTGCTCGATGAGTCGATGGTCACGGGCGAGCCGCTGCCAGTGAAGAAAGAGCCCGACAGCCGGGTGACGGGTGGCACCATCAACCAGACCGGCGGCTTCCTGATGAGGGCAGAGCGGGTTGGGCAGGACACGCTGCTCGCACAGATTGTCCGGCGGGTGAGTGAAGCGCAGCGAAGCCGCGCTCCGGTTCAGCGCTTGGTGGACAAGGTCTCGGCCTGGTTCGTGCCCGGGGTGATTGTGGTGGCAGTGTTGACGGCGCTCGCCTGGGGATTGTTGGGACCGGAGCCGAGACTCGCCTACGCGCTGGTCAATGCGGTGGCGGTGCTGATTATCGCCTGCCCCTGCGCGCTGGGGCTCGCCACGCCGATGTCGATCATGGTGGGCACCGGACGGGGAGCCCGTGCCGGCATCCTGGTTCGGGACGCGGAAGCGCTGGAGTTGCTCGAAAAAGTGAACGTCCTGCTGGTGGATAAGACCGGCACCTTGACTGAGGGAAAGCCGCGCTTGGTGTCGGTCCTCGCCTCGCCCGGATTCGACGAGGCGACCTTGCTGCGGTTTGCAGCCAGCCTGGAGAAGGGGAGCGAGCACCCTCTCGCTTCGGCCATCGTGGCGGGAGCCCGGGAGAGGGCCGTGGCGCTGGGAGATGCCCAGGAGTTCGCCTCGGTCTCGGGCAAGGGCATTCGAGGGAGGGTAGACGGAGTCCCCGCCACGGTTGGCAGCGAAGCCATGGTCCAGGAGGCAGGGGTGGATCTCGGAGCACTCGCCGACCGCGCCCAAGCCCTTCGCGAGGATGGGCAGACCGTGATGTTTGCTGCGGTCGGAGGCCGCCTCGCCGGGCTTCTAGGAGTGGCCGACCCAATCAAACCCTCAACGCCCCAGGCTCTAGAGACGCTGAAGGGAACAGGCCTTCGGATTGTGATGGTGACCGGCGACCATCGCGCGACCGCCGAGTCAGTTGCCCGGAAGCTGGGCCTCGACGAGGTGCTGGCGGGAGCGCTGCCCGAGGCAAAAAACGAGGTGGTCAGGCGCCTGAAGAGCGAGGGCAACGTCGTGGCGATGGCCGGAGACGGAATCAACGACGCGCCGGCGCTGGCCCAGGCGGACGTGGGAATCGCGATGGGCACCGGCACCGACATCGCGATCGAGAGTGCGTCCATCACCTTGGTGAAGGGAGACCTACACGGCATCGTTCGGGCACGGCGCTTGAGCGAGGCGACCATGCGGAACATCCGCCAGAATCTCTTCTTCGCCTTCATCTACAACGTGCTGGGAGTGCCTGTTGCGGCCGGGGTTCTTTACCCGTTCCTGGGGCTCCTACTCAGCCCGATGGTGGCCAGTGCCGCAATGAGCGTCTCCTCGGTCTCGGTGATTGCGAATGCCCTCAGGCTGCGGAGGCTGACGTTATGATCTCCGCTATTCGAAAGGCAGCTGAGCGAGTGGGTCCCCTTGGAACGGGCGTCTTGGTCCACACGCTGTTCCACGCAGCCGGTGGGGCCTCCGCGGGAGCTGTCATCTCATGGCTCTTGCCCGACGCGCACGCCCAGGGAGGGGGACATGGCGGAGCCGCTCGAAGCCACATTCTCTTCGGGGCGGTAAGCGGCCTGCTATCGGGCATCGCGATGGAGATCTGGATGCGGCGCGCACATCGGCCCGTAGGCACTCCATAGAGTCCTCAACCTAGAGGGCCCGAGGTCATTTCGCTCCAGCCGTCCCGCAGGTGCAGTCGAGGCAGCCATGGGTGGCGCACGAGCCGCAGGCCCGCTCGAGTTGGCGCTTGAGAGCCTGCCGCGACCGGTGAAGGCGCACCGAGGCGTTGTTGACTGTCAGACCGAGCGTTGCGGCGACCTGCCCGACGGACCGTTCTTCCAAATCTACCTCCCGCACCATCTCGGCGTACTCCGGCTTGAGGGCGGGGAGCAGTCCGTGAAGGCAGACGCACACCGCATTTCGAAGCTCCAGATCGCTCAGGTTCTCAACGGGTTCGCGGGCGAGACGCTCTGTCCCACGCGCCTCGACGGACTGCCGGCGGTACCGGTCCGCCAAGGCGTTGCGCAAGACCCTATAGAACCAGGTGACTGCCCCCTCGCTATCGTCTGGAATCGAGCTGCCCTCGATGGCTCGAACGATGGCGCTTTGGAGAAGGTCCTCCGCCGCGGCTCGGCTTCCGACCCGTCCTTCAAGGAAGGAGAGGAAACGTTGATGGTTCTCCACCAAGGCCCGCTCGATCTCTCTTTCTAGGGGCTCGTCCATGGCACCCGGTGTAATGCCCCAACCCCGTCTTCGTTTCCAGAGCAGGAGGTGGCGGATGGCACATTGGAAGGGAACGGGAGTGGCTCTGGCAATGCTGGCGGGGACCCCGGTTTGGGCTCAGGCTCACGAGGGACACTCGCCTGCGCATGCCGCGGAGGAGGGGGCGGATCACGAAGCCGACCCGGGCGAACACACGCGAATGATGAGAGCGATGACAGGGCCACTGGGCCTTCCGCTTCAACAGACCGCGTCCGGGACAGCTTGGCAGCCTTCTTCCACGCCTATGTATGGGCACATGGCGACTCCCGGGGACTGGTCGCTGATGCTGCACTACCTCGTGTTCGCGGGCCTCGATGTCCAAGGGGGCAGGAGGGGAGCGACCGAAGGCGCCAGCACCAACTGGGTGATGGGGATGGCCCAGCACTCCCTCTTGGGAGGGCAGTTTACTGGCAGGGCAATGCTCAGCCTCGAGCCCTTGCTTTTAGGCTCCGAAGGTTACCCGCTTCTGCTTCAAACGGGTGAGACCTCTCGCGGACAGCCATTGGTGGACCGGCAGCACCCGCATGACCTCTTCATGGAGGTTGCGGTGAGGTACAACCGTGCACTCACCAAGAACTTCGCGTTCGAGCTCTATCTGGCTCCGGCGGGTGAGCCGGCTCTAGGCCCCGCGGGCTTCCCGCACCGGATTTACGCCTACGCCGATCCGCTCGCACCGCTCTCCCACCACTGGCAGGATTCGACTCACATCCTCTTCGGCGTCGCGACGGTGGGTCTGTATACCCGGCATGCGAAGTTGGAGGGCAGCTGGTTCAATGGCCGGGAGCCGGACGAAAAGCGCTACGATTTCGACCTCCGCGCGCCCGATTCCTACTCGCTGCGCCTATCGGTCAACCCATCGTCTGACTGGAGCGGCCAGGTCTCCTACGGTTTCCTGAAGGAGCCTGAGCCGGTTTTGGAGCCAGGCGAGAGCCTTCATCGCGTCACCGCGTCCCTCACTCACAACGCCCGACTCGGGAGCAGTGGCAATTGGGCAACGACCCTGGTGTGGGGGCAGAACCGCAGCGGTCACGGCGGGCCGAGCAACTCCTGGCTCATCGAAAGCAACCTTCTCTTGGGACAGAATTCGTTCTTCGGCCGCGCGGAGTATGTTCTGAAGAGCGGCCACGATTTTGCCTTGGACGCTGGAGCAGAGGAGGAGCGGTTTCCTGTCGGTGCCCTCGCGCTTGGGTACGTGCGGAACCTCGGTCCTTTCGGTGGCCTCGTTCCGGGGGTGGGGATTCGTGCCGCACTCAACGCCGTACCGCGCGGTCTCGAGGAGCGGTACGGCACGTCGTTGCCGTGGGGCTTCATGGTGTACGTCCGGCTCCAGCCTCGCGAGATGATGGCTGGAATGCGCCGCTGAGCAGAGAGGTAGGCGGGAGTCGGTCAGGCTTCCCCAGAGGCAACGGCCGAGCGGGGTTTCGTTTCCACCACTCCCGGTTGAACTCGGCCTAAGTCTCCTCGACCCTAATGCCGGTGGCGATGATGAAGGTCCGAGGCGTGAGGATGGTCATGCACGATAGTAGCGTGGCGATGGAAATGGCTGTGTGGCTCGAAGACCGGTCCGTCGTGCGCGTGCCGGTGGTGCTCGTCGTGCACATGGAGATGCTCATGTTCCAGAGCCTCATGGGTGTGAAGGTGTCCGTGGCGGTCGCGCAGAAGGACGGTCATCCCGAGCCCCATGACTCCGAAGGCCAGTCCCTGCGCCCACCCCAGGGACTCGCCTAGCAGAGGCACTGCCACCAGGCTGCCGATGAAGGGGGCGGTGGCGAAGTAGGCCGCTTCTCGCGCGGCCCCGACCCAGCGGAGCGCGTACATGTCCAGGAGGATGCTCAGGCCGTAGCTGAATGCCCCGAGCACCAGAGCGCCAACGATCGTCTTGGCATGGGGGAACGGTCGGCCGGTCGCGACCGCTGCGCAGAGCATCCCGGCGCTCGCCGTGAGAGCCTTGATGCGGACGGTCGTCAACGGGTTCTTGAGAGACAGCCTCTGGCTCAGGTTGTTGTCGAGTCCCCAGGCGAGACAGGCGCCCGCGATCGCAAGCACGCCTTGGGGGTCGGCGCGCAGTTCCCCTGGTCGCAAACCGACCCAGGTCGCGCCGCCGAAGACCAACCCCGCCCCCACCAGTCCCCGGACGCCCAGGTGTTCGCCGAAAAGGAGCAGCGCCAGCAGCACGGTGAAGGGCCCCTCGAGATTGAGCAGCAGGGAACCCGAGACCCCGGAGACCTGCGCCAGTCCGACGAGCATCAGAACGGGCCCCGTGACGCCACCAAAGACGATGACTCCCGCGAGCAGTGGTAGATCCTTCCTCGACAGTGGCGGGTCGGCGACGCGCTTCGGAACCGCCAGCCCCGTGAGCACGAGCCCCAATCCCGCTCCGAGGTAGAGCAAGGCTGCGAGCACCAGCGGTTCCATGGAGGGGAGGAGTAGCTTCGCGGCGGGGGCACTCACGCCGAAGAGTGAGGCAGCCGCGAGACCGCAGAGCGCGCCACGGACCGATGTCGACAGCCGTCTGAACATGCCCCGCCACTCCCGAAAGGAACCAGGTCTACTGCATCCCTGCATGTGCTGTTTATGTGCTGTTACGGAGTGGAATCGGCCGGACTTCGATGGAACCAGGCGGTACAGAGATCGAACCCAAACTGCCGGAAATCCTCGACCTGAGTGGTAAGTGCAGGTCCTGAAAGGGTTCCTTTTTTTCTGCCGATAGGTTCGAGTCCCGCCCTGGGCACTTTTTTAGTTACTAGGGCCTGTCCTCAAATTCGAAGCCACAAAAACGCACAGCCGATCGCGACCACGGCCGCGTAGTTTCGCACCGTTTTCTCGTAGCGCGTCGCGAATCGGCGACATTGCTTCAAGAGGTTGAAGGTGCACTCTACTTC
>JBGTHI010000436.1:0-1579 GCA_041746295.1 Myxococcaceae bacterium | reverse complement strand
CTCGCCCTCTTTCTCGCGGAGCTTCGGCGCGGGGAGGACGTCGATACGTTGTTGGCCAGTCTCAGCGAAGTCCCGACCAACGATCCAGACACGGTTCTGCAGCTCACCCGGGTGCTCGCCCTTGCCCACGCTGGCGGCGAGTTGGTTCACGGCGCGCGTGGCTCGGCCCACGTCGTTGCGAGAATTGAGGACACCGGTTCGCTCGTCGAGCTGCAAGGTAGAAACGATTTTCAACCAATAGGACTCTTGAGCGCCAAGCTGGCTGCCCTGGACCACTACACGTTGGAGCCGGCTCTGCGGTGGTTATTGCAGGAGGCCGAAGGCCTCGATGAAGACCAGAGTGCGCTCGACCTGCTCGAGGATGTTTTGACCAACCGCATCGAGGACGCGGCGGCCGACACGCATAATCATGGCTGGAAGGCCTCGAAGGACGCAGCGCTGGAGGATGCTAACGACCCATTCCTCGGTCACGGCTCCCGGCGGGTGAGGGTCAGTGATGATACGCGCGCCATGGACCGTGCGACGCTGGCATCGCATCTCGGGGTTGAAGAGGAGCGAATCACCAGCGCCAAGCTCACCGCCATTCGAGAAGCACCGAACGGCCTCGACATCGTCCATCCGCTCTACCTGCCATATGCGGAGCTCAAGCGAGGCTACGCGGACGCGGAACGCGTCCTGGGTCAGAACGCGCTCCCGATGATGGTCCTGGCGCGATACCTACGCGACTTCCGAAGCGATGAGGTGGGCACGGTAGGTGAGCTTCGATCGTTGTTGACCCAGGTGCTGGCGTATTCTGAATACGCTCACAAACGTCTCGACTACAACCAGCAGGTAACCGCTGATGAACATCGAGAGATGCTGTCGACTACCGATGAACGGAGCCAACAACGGGTCGTGGAGCTCTCCGTCCTGCAACATATCTGCTTCTTGGCAGCACAGCTCGTTTACGGAGAGCGCCCGGTTCCATTCCAAATGCCTGAACGGGCGTCGGCGGGGACCAGCTCGTATCAATCAGCACAACCTTTGATCATAGGCCCGGACGAGGGTTCCGCGGCGGTGGAAGTCTGGGATGCCGCTCAAGCCATCGAAGATTCCCATTTCCGCACCGGCTGAAGGCGCGTAACCGACCGATCGTCGGCGTCTTGAAGGGGGGCCGTGGATGGCGAGACTCGGGGCATGCGCTATCCGAGTCCAGCAGAACCAGGTTCAGGCGGAGCTGGGGCGGCTCTCCCACTATCCCGGCATCGAAGGGGCCATCGACCATCAAGGTTCCAACACGCAGTGGAGCCTGGTGAACCCCGCCCTCGACCGTTTTCGAGCGCACCAGCAGGCCAGGATTGGCTGGACCGCGAGGTCGGGCAACAGCACCCCGAAGCTGCGGGTGCCCTCGCGATGTACCGTTTGCTGGACGGAGCGGAGCAACTGCGGAAGCAGGCAGTACTAGGGCCTGTCCTCAAATTCGAAGCCACAAAAACGCACAGCCGATCGCGACCACGGCCGCGTAGTTTCGCACCGTTTTCTCGTAGCGCGTCGCGAATCGGCGACATTGCTTCAAGAGGTTGAAGGTGCACTCTACTTC
>JBGTHI010000435.1:0-2029 GCA_041746295.1 Myxococcaceae bacterium | reverse complement strand
GGAGAGAGAGTCGAGCGCTGGAAGAGCTCTCCAAGCTGGCGCTGCCCCAGGCCAGAGTGATGGGGCTCATCTTCGATCCCAACTCCGAGGTGGCGCAGAAGCCGGTCTACCTCCACGCGGCAGCCCAGGTTGCGCGCGAGGCGGGAGGGATAGCGAACTTCAGCTTCGCGCTGACCCCCCACTCCCCCGTGCGGTATCGCGTCGAGCCGCTCCCCACCTTTCCATCCGAGTGGCGCCCCGACCGTTTCAGCTATCCGCTCCAGGGCCCGGCCTACGACCACTTCCTGGGACGGGGCGGATCGCCGGAGTCGATCTTTGGACCCCTCCTGGGGACCGACCTCGAGCTCGTCGATCGGCTGGGCGGCTTCTGGCTCCTCCGGCGGAAGACCACTGGAGGCGGCCTGTCACCCGGTCCGTAGAAGTCGGGCCAGGTGGCGCATCTCCCAGTCTCTCGAGCGCGCCAGCGCGTGGAAGGTCTGTTCGTGGGCTGTGAACTCTGGGGTGTGGACTCCCACACGGCCGTCAGCCAGCTTCCTGGCGGGGTGGAGTTGGTGGAGCATCTCGTGAAAGACGATCCATTCCACGAAGTAGCTCGGCACCCAGCCGCGATCGAGCGACGGATGGATCCTGATGATTCGGGACTCGGCGGAGTAGGAGCCCATCTTCATGCTCTTACGAGGGCGGGGGCCCGGCGGCGCGGGGCCCCAGGTGATCGCTGCGCGAACCCGTCCCTGGAAGTAGCGTCGGTTCAAGCGTGCGAAGATCCGTCCAAGGTCATGGTGCTTGCCGCGCGCCTCAATTCGAACCCGGCTGAGCCGCTGCGCTGCCGGAATCCTCCGAATCGATCCCCGGTGCGCTTCGATGAATCGATCCAGAGCCGCGGAGGCGGCCGGATCGGTGCCGGTGATGAACGCCGCCAAGGCGTCCAGCTCGCGCTCCGACGTGGTGAGGAACATGTGGTGAAGTCGCAACGCCCAGCCGCCCCCCTCTCGCCGGAAGGTGACCATGGTGTGGGTGTTGTCGTGCAACTCAATCGAGATTCGCGCCCTCAGCCGATTTCGAAGGCGGCGCTCGAGCCCCGTCTCTCCTGGCCGGCCCATCCTGGCAACCGGCGATTTCCGACTCCGCGTGTCCATCCTCCTCAAAAGTGTAGGGGTAGGAGACGAATTCTGTAAACCCGCTAGCGGTCCCGCCGTGACCTGTCAGACTGTCCTCCAGCGGAGCGGCGCCGTGGATTAATTATATAATGAAATCATACTTATAAGCGGGATAGTCTCGGCCAAGATCGACCTCTTGAGAAAGAGGTTCTGCCCCCTCAACACGTCCCTCCTACAAGCAAGCGAACGTCATCTTCACGCTGCGTGAGGCCAGGCTTGAGCGAATCGAATGCGTTCATCGTTGACGCGGTGCGTACCCCCCTGGGCAAGCACAACGGCCGGCTCAGGTCGGTCCGACCGGACGATCTGGCCGCGCTCTGCCTGAAGGCCCTGGTGGCGCGCAATGGCCTGGACCCTTCGGCGGTCGGGGAGGTGATCTTGGGCTGCGCGAACGGCGCCGGTGAGGATAACCGCAACGTGGCTCGGATGGCGCTGCTCCTGGCCGGACTGCCGCAGACCGTCCCGGGCCTGACCGTGAACCGCCTGTGCGCGAGCGGGATGGAAGCAGTCATCCAGGGCTGCCGGATGATCCGGCTGGGCGAGACAGACATCGTCCTGGCGGGCGGGGTGGAGTCGATGACCCGCGCCCCCTGGTCTTTCCCCAAGCCGCCCACCGGCTTTCCGACCGGAAAGTGGGAGGCGTTTGATACCGCCCTGGGGTGGCGCTACCCCAATCCGCGGCTGGCTGCCCTCTTCCCGCTGGAGCAGATGGGTGAGACCGCGGAGAACGTGGCGGAGCGGTACGGCATCTCGCGCGAGACGCAGGATGCCTTCGCGCTCGACTCCCATCGGAAAGCGGTAGCGGCGCAGGCCGCGGGCGCCTTTGCGGCGGAGCTTATTGCGGTGGAGATCCCTCAGGCCAAGGGCAAGAT
>JBGTHI010000434.1:0-1754 GCA_041746295.1 Myxococcaceae bacterium | reverse complement strand
GATTACCAGCGCGAGGGCGAGGAGCCGTCACTCGCGGGGTTCCTGGCCGGTGCCGCGCTCGCGGGCGATGCGGAGCCGGAGTCAGTGGAGGCCGGCCGAGTGTGCCTCGCGACGATCCACGCGGCGAAGGGGCTTGAGTTCGAGTGCGTGCGCGTCATCGGGCTCGAGGAGGGGACGCTGCCCCACCATCGCGCGCTCGCGGATGGTGGGTTCGAGGAGGAGCGCCGGCTCTGCTACGTGGCGATGACGCGGACCAAGGAGGGGCTGGTGCTGTCCCAGGCGCGAAGGCGGGGTAACAGAGAGCGGGCCCAGAGTCGGTTCGTGGGCGAAGCAAGATGCGAGTGAGGTCGAGGCGTGGCTCCGGCCGTCAGCCGAAGGGGTTGACTGCGCACCCTGCGCTTCCGGAGTCACGCGCTCGGGAAGGTGTGGCGGGGTGCGGGCCGGACGGGAGCAGCCTCGGCGCGCGGGCTCTTGGAATCCACGTCAAGACAATCCTCGAAGATCGCGCGGAGTCTCACACCGACCGCGACGACCTCCCTAAGCATCTACAAGGGAGTTCAAGCTTGCGCCCAGCGATCGCACAGAAGATCCAGTTCAAGGCGATCCTTGAGGACCTGTGCGGCTGTGGTTCGGGAACTAGGGAGCCTCCGCAACCGAATCTCAGCCTCAGACGGTCCTGGCCGTAAGGTCTACCGCCCGGCGGAGCGACACGCCGCGCTCGCTGTCAACCTCGCGGGATCATGGCGCTCTTCCTGATGGAACGCACGAGGGGAGGCCGCAAACCACCGCGAGCTGCTGCGGTCAAGAGCCGTGGTGGTGAGCGTTACGGGAAAGTCGCGCCAGAGAGCGCGGCAGGTGTGGATCACGAGGGCGAGCGCAAGCGAACCGCTGGTCTTGCGCCGACTCATCGCGCGGGATCGAACAGGACTGTCAGTTGATCGAGAGTCGTGAAGCCCATTCGCTCGAAGAGCGGACGGGATCGCGCTCCGGCATGGACCACGATCCCCGCGCCTCCGCGGGCACGGACTTCATCCCAGCGCGCCCTGACAAGCGCCCGGTGACAACCTTGGCCCCGCGCCTGCGGCAAAGTTGCTCCTGCGTACAACGCGCCGACACCGCCCTGCGCAAAGCACACGGTGCCGCGGGCGACCACCTGATCGGCGATGTAAGCCAAGTAGGTCGCTGATCGCCCTTGCTCTTGAACGGACGTGGCCCGCGAGCGGACGCTGTTGCGAAGCGCTTCGGCATCCCCCGGCGCCATTCCGAAGGCCTCAACAAGAATTTGGGTTGCCGCTAGATGGTCCTGCAGGCTCTCGGCCCGGCGGACCGTGACGCCATCGATCGCTGGCGGCTCGGCTAGCATCAGCATCGCGGCGTAGCCCTCCGGCTCTCGCGGGTGAGGACAGAGGCCCAGGCTCTGCAAGGCGTCGATCGTGCCGGGAGGATTAGCCGATTCACGAACCCACCAAGAGAACCGATCGCGCCCCAAGCTGCCGAACCATCGTCGGGCGTCTGCCACGGCCCGCTCGATCTCCGTGTCATGCAGGCGGACGTTGAGCACTGAGCCGAACTGAGGATCACTGCTCATAGGCGAGTGCTGCAGGATGAAGCGCGCGTCTGCTCGGTCCACCGTGCCCCCCGGCTCCGGCGGCACCCACCCAAGCGGAGCCTCGGCGACCTGCTCGATCGTCGGGGTCCCGGTAGCCGCCACCTGACACATCCTTCCGGAGAGCGGTGACGGCAGCAAGCAACCC
>JBGTHI010000433.1:0-2037 GCA_041746295.1 Myxococcaceae bacterium | reverse complement strand
GCCGAGGCGGGCGTGCTGGGCGTGCTGCCCGGGACGGTCGGGCTCCTCCAGGCGACCGAGGCGGTGAAGCTGATCCTGGGCGTGGGCCGTCCGCTGGTGGGAAGGCTCCTGATGTTCGACGCGCTGGAGAGCTCCTTTCGCGAGCTCAGGCTGCGCCGCGACCCCAACTGCCCGGTCTGCCGCGAGGGCGCCAAGATCGAGTTTGTGGACTACGAGCAGTTCTGCGCCACGCCGGCGTAACCTCCCGCCTCAAGAGACAACACCCGTGGAAATCCCCGAGATCAGCCCCAAGACCCTTGCCGACCGGCTCGCCGGAGAGGCCGCGCTGCGCCCCGCCCTGCTCGATGTCCGCTTCGAGGAGGAGCGACGGGCGGTGAAGTTGGCCGACACCTTCTGGGTTCCTCTTCCGGAGCTCGCGGCTCGCGCCGATGAGCTGGTGAGCCAGCTCAAGGGGCGCGAGCTGGTGGTCTACTGCCACCACGGCGTCCGCAGTCGGCAGGCGGCAGGGCTGCTGCGAAGCCTGGGTGCGGAGGCGCTGTCCTTGGCCGGCGGCATCGATCGCTACGCCGTCGAGGCCGATCCCCAGCTGCCCCGCTACTGAGCGCGGTTGGGGGCGCCGGGCAGGTTCGGGAAGAGCGTTTCGATCAACGGCAGAAGCCCATACTCCTCCACGAAGGCGGCGTAGGCGTCACGCGCTTCCTCCGTCGCGGGATGCGGTGCCAGGGCGCTCAGAGCCTCCCAATCCCGGCGGACCCGTTCGACGATCGCGCTGGTGATTTGCCCCGTGTCCGCCATTAACTGGAACACCGCCACCGAGAACTCTGCCTCGGTCAGGAGGACGCCTCGATCGCTCTCGGGCTCCAAGGCCTGAGCGAAGACGTTCCGCGGGTCGATCGGAGCCAGGGGCACCAGGGGCTGACCAAGTGCCCGATGCAGCACCCCGGGAGCCGACGACGAGAGCGCTTCTTCGAGCCGCTCGTAGACCGAGTCGGCCTCGCCCTCGGATACCTCTGAGGAGTCTTCCCGCATGCTGCGGCCTTCCCCCTGTCCGTTTCCCCCTCTCGAGGGAAAATCCGCTCAGCTGCGTACTTCAGACTCGGGAGGCGAACAAGCTGAATTTATGCTTTCCCTTACCCAACCTTGTAGTCACGGGTGGGCAAAAGTCCAGATTTGAGTCGGGCGCGCGTGTCGCCGCGGCACCTCAGCCGAGGGTCTTCTCGCCCTTTCTCCAATCGACGGGGCACTTCTCCCCGGTCTGCAGCGCCTCGAGCACCCGGATGGTCTCCGGCACGGACCGGCCCACCTCGGTGTTGTGATAGAGCGCGTACTGAACCACCCCGTCCGGGTCGATAATGAAGGTGGCCCGGGTGGAGTGGCCGGCCTGCTCGATCAGCGCGCCGAACTTGCGGGTGACTTCCCGGTTCAGGTCGGAGAGCAGCGGAAAGGTCAATGCGCCCAGCGTGCCGGTGATCCAGGCCCGGTGAGAGTGCTTGGAGTCGACTGAACAGCCCAGCACGGCGGAGTTGAGGCGGCGGAACTCCTCCTCGCGCCGGGAGAACTCGAGGATCTCCGTGGGGCAAACGAAGGTGAAGTCGAGGGGGTAGAAGAACAGCACCAGCCATCGTCCTCGGTATTCCGAGAGCGCGACCTGCTTGAACTCGCCGTTGCCGACGACCGCTTCAAGGGAAAAATCGGGAGCCTTCTGACCGACGAGGAGCATGACCCCTCCCTAACACTGGCCGTTCGTTCGTCGAAAGCCGAAAGCGCTCGCCATCAAGGCCACCGGTCGAGCAGATTGCGCCGCCATGCCTCCCCGCCACAAACCGCGCCGCGTCCCTGCTCGCTCCCGCTCCGGGAAACCGATGAAGTCTGGCCGCCCAACCGCGGCACCGGAGCGCGAGCGGCCGATCCGAGAAGACCTGGTCACCCAGGCGGCCCTGGAGGCCTATGGCTCCGTCCGCCAGGAAGGGCGGATGGCGGACCGCGCGCTGGATTTCGCCCTGCGGGCCAAGAGCCATCTCTACGCCAAGGAGCGCC
>JBGTHI010000432.1:0-1810 GCA_041746295.1 Myxococcaceae bacterium | reverse complement strand
CTGGCCTTCATCGCCACCCGCTTGGAACACAGGGTGAAGTAGGTGCTCAGACCTGACAAGCTCACCGCCTCCAATCCCTTGGAGTAGCGGTCAAAAGCATTTGCGGCCTTGGCCCTGCGCTGGTCCGCGAGCGAATCGGTCTCCACCACCTCGACGCCCAATCCCAGGCCGCCGTTTCGCTCTCGCTGCAGTGCCGCGAGCCCCACCTCTTTCCAGCGGCTTGGACTGGCGAGCAGGTTCCCGGTCTTGGCGGCCATCTCGGTGTACTTGCTCTCGCCAATGTTGGGCCAGATCAGGTTTGCCCGCTTGCCGTACTTCGCAAACAGCTTGGTCCCGTAGTAGAGGCTGGCGATCAGCAGCTGTGCTTGTGATCGGCGAAGCGCGCCCGTGACGATCCCGGCCGCGTCGGCACCCACCGTATTGGCGACCACACCCGCGCCAGCATTGGCCACCATGCGGGTCTTCGAGGAGTCGAGAAACTCCAGGACGACATTCAGTCCAATGGTGAAAGCCTCGCCTGCCCAGAACGCGCGCTGGAAGCCCTTGGCGAGCTTCTCATGCTTCTCGATCGTCAGTGGCTTTGTAAGCTTCACCATGGGCCGCTCGAGGGGTTACCTAGCGCGCAGTGCTGAACGCGGCCTTGAAGAGGTCTTTCCAATGGACGGGCGAAGAGGTGGCTGTGTTGATCAGCCATGCACCTCCATCAGCGACCTTGCTCATCGCGAGATCCGGGTAGTTCGCTCGGATGCGGCCCCAGCACTTTCCCCAGATTCGTGTGGCCAGGTAGATGGCGATCACATGGTTGGCAAAAGCGATCAGCTCGTACTTGCGCTTTTCCTTGGGATCGTCGGTTGCCTTCCCCTTCTTGATGTTGAGGTTGGCGTACAGCTTCATTCCCGTGGCGCCCGAGGCCAGGGCGACCGGTTCCATCACGTTGTTGTGTCGCTCAATGATGCCGATCGCCGAGTCCAGGATTTGATAGCGCCTGTTGCCCGGGAGTCCGGTCTTCATCACGTCCTTGACCTGCTTATCGAGGACTCTGAGCCGGCTGGTCGAGTCGCTCAGCGGCGGCCGGATCGCCAGACCCGAGACGAAGCCGAACGCCGCGCCCATCAAGCAGCCCCGCTTCGCCCCGCGCAGCGCAGCCTGCTTCTTGGTTTCCTCTTCAGATCGATTGCGCAGGCCGAGCAACGCTCCTGCGCCTCCTCCGATGATCGCTCCTGCCGCGGCCCCGATCGGCGCATTGGTCAGCACGCGCCTCAGGTCGCCATGGGTATCGGTGCTGTTCAGTCGAATCAATCCGTCGCCGACCCGTGCGAATATTTGTCCCGGAGTAAGCATCTGGTGAACGGCCCCTGCGCTGACGATGGATTAAATAATCTTCGGGGGTTGGCGACCGTAAGTTGCGTCTCCGGAGGGAGCCAACCCCGCTTTGAAGGGGGGGTGGGAGCGTACTTGCTGCTGGCAGGGAGGAAGGATGTTCGTAAGGAGCCGGATGACGACCGACGGAGGGCCGAGGCCATAAAGAGCAATTACGACAGCGGGGTGACAGGTAAGAAACCCTGCCTGGACGGAGTGGCCTTTGTTGCGCCAAGAGACCCATCCCAATCCTCGGTGGGGCAGGAGACCTCGTGACGGACGACACCTCGGCGTCGTCGGGCCCGGCGCTGCGCGCGGGCCGGAGGTCTATCGATCGCCTTATGCCCAGGCGGCCGGGCCCTCGTCGTCTCGAGTCGAACAACTTTGGCCTGGTTTAGATCGACAAATAGCCATGTTGGGCGATCTAAGAGGCCATCGATGCTGCCGATAG
>JBGTHI010000431.1:0-13255 GCA_041746295.1 Myxococcaceae bacterium | reverse complement strand
AGGCGACCGAGCACTTGTGCCTCCCAGCGTGCACGCTCCATCACACGATCGCGTTGGGCGTCCGTGGCTAGAGGCGGAATACTGTAGATACGCAGGACGCGCTCGGCGCCGGAGAGACTGTTCTTGCCGAGCAACTCGGTGAACGTGTCCTGGTGGTCGAGCGTCTCGATGACCTCGTACTCGCGAACGCGACGGACCGGCTTGGGTCCACGCTGCGCGCCGGTGAAGAGCTCCAGCAGCTCCCGCTGGGCAAGCGAGGATTGCGTTCTCGATCGGCCCTGGCTCAGGCGCTCGATGAGCGCCGGGTCCTGGAGCGCCGCGAGGATGGTCTTCCTGGTGTGAACACGGTCGTTGCTTGCAGGTCCGCGCACGCCGACATCTGTCGTTGCAGACAGGAAAATGAGCCCTTCGGTCCAAACCTGGCCGGCCTGGTAGCTCGCGTTCTTGAGATGCGTCTTCAGGACCTGCGCGGTCACGCGATTTAGCTTCAGCGGGCTTCGGATCTTCTCCGGGAGCCACCAGTCGTTGTCCGTTCCCTCGATGCGGCCGCGGTAGGACTTAATCTCGACGACGAAGACCGCGTGAGGCGCGACGACGACCGCATCCAGTTCGAAGACGACGCCGCTTCGCTCAACGAGCCACGGGTTCCCGTAGACCGTGTAGTCGGCAGGCAGTCCCTCGACAAGGAACCGGAGCGCCTGTCTCTCCGCGTCGTGCGCGGACTCTCCGATGGGGATGAACTGAGCGGCCATGGTCACACCAAGAGCACTTTCGCCGTCGGGAACCAGATCGCGAGTTGGTTCTCGATGCGGAAGAGGCCGCCCTTGTCGGGATGAAGGCCGATGACAAAGTCGAAGGTTCGCTGGCGCAGGGGGTGGTCGGTCTTCCGGAAGTCGTCGACCTCGAGCCGGGTAGCGAAGTCTGAATGGGGCGCGCCCATCTCGAGGGCGATCACGCCGGCCAGCGTGAGCTCCTGCCAGGAGCCGCACGCGATGGCGAAGTTGTCTTGGAGCGTGAGGTCGCGCTGGGCCGCAACGAGGTGATGGGCGAGCTGACCCCCGGTTCCCGGCAGCTCCAAGACTTTCTGGTGGGGCTTCACGACATGCAGATCCGAGCGTGCCATCCGCGTCGGAAGTCCGAGGAAGCGGGCCTGCTCCGCCACGTAGTCGGGTCCAGGTCCGCCAAGCGGAAGGGACGCCACCGACTTGATCCACGAGTCAGCCGCCGACTCCGGGATTCGGTCTGGATGAATTGGGCCGCCCAACGCAGCTGGGTCGAATGGTACGCGGTGGATGACGGCTGCGTCCTCAAAGAGCAGCGACACCAAGTCGGCGTTCACGAGACGCCCACGGAAGCGGCTCCACGTGTCTAGCTTCGGCTCGATGAGTCGCTGGGTGCGACGGCCCGCGGCCTCATCGCGCGCGAGCGCATGGAGCAGCGCTGCCGCCCAGACCCCGGTTGGCCGCTGTCCGTCGGTTAGGCTGGAAATGTCCAAGCTCGGCATCAGCGATACCCCGTCGACGGGTCTTCGGATGCACCCTCGGCCCGAACCCAGTCGTCCACCTCGGACAGCTTGAACTTCCAGAGGCGGCCGATCTTGTGGGCGGGGAGGCCGCGGTGCTCGATCAAGCGGTAAACGGAGTCACGGACAACGCCCAGATGACGTGCCACGTCCTCCACGGATACCCATGGCTTAGACATGCGCAATACCTCGAAACCCTTAGGATTGGCCCCCTCGAACACGACCTCAGCCTAGTTAAGTCGGACACAGTAGGCGAGGAAAACAGGCGAGCCGTTCGTTGATGGCAAGGCGCTCCGCCTTCGCCGCTCAGGAAAGAGCCACCAGCAGAATCTCGGTGCCGGGTCCATCCACGTCGAAGCCGTCGGCTACGCCGACAACCTCGCAGCAATGGACCAACGGAACTGTCTCTCGCCCTAAAGGGTGCATTGACTCGACTCTGTAGCATCTACTACGATGCTATTTAGAACCCGCAATTCCTCGGAGTCCTATGTCTTCAACGACACCATGCCCGGCTCAATCAAGTGGTGGAGGTCTGCACCCTACTCTAATTGGACAGCACCTCCTCCGCGGGGTGCGGCTGAACCTTCTTCACCCGAATCCACAGCAACCGCGAAAGGAACTGGATGAACGCCCCCTGCGGGAGCTAATGGCCAGCATCCAAGCGAACGGCCTACTCCAGCCGATCCTCGTCCGCCGTGGGTCTGCCGGTCCACCGGACCACTTCACCATCATCGCTGGTCACCGCCGGGTGGAGGCTTACCGCCGGCTCAAAGAGGCAGCTTCAACGGAGGAACTCCGCAGCCGATACTCCACCATCCCGGCTTGGGAATACCCTTCCGGCTTGAGCTGCGATGACGCTCTCCTTGCCCTGGTTGAGAACGTCCAGCGCGCGGATCTCTCGCCACTTGAGGAGGCCGAGGGCCTCATCCAAATCCAGGAACTTCGCCCGGAGCTCAAGACGGCGCGCAACCTGTCCGCGGCGACGGGCCTCAACGAGGAGCGCATCCGACGTCTGCTTCGGCTCCATGAGGCCCCTCGGGCAGTAAAGGACGGGGTCACAAAGGGGGTTCTGGTGCCCGTTCTCCGCGCCGACGGCAGCCCACAGATGGGCGAGACGGGCAATGAGAGACGCCAGCACGTCCGCCTCGAGCTGATGGCAGCCCTGGAGTTCCAGAAGTTACACAAGCACCTCCTCACGAAGCTGAGGGCCAAAGCGGCTGACGAGCGGGTGGAACTCGCCATCGGGAAGGCTTTGCGGGAACGCTGGGGCAAGGAGCGGGTAACGGCGTTCGTCAAGGCAGCCATCGAAGGGAAAGCGCCCACTGTCAAAGACACCGCCGCCCTCCCGGGGTTCCGGAGCACGCCAAAGCAGTTGGTCCTGTACCGCGAGCGGCTCGGCTCGCTCGCTACGGGGGACCGTCAGGTGCTACGGGAGGAACTCCAGGCTCTCCTCGCCCAGCTCGCTTTGACGAGCCCGAACGAGACCTCAATTCCATCAGCACCGGTGCCCAAAGCTACATCGAAAGTTACACCGAACCCCACATCCAACCTTACATCGCCGCGTGTATAACTCGATGTAACTTTCAATGTAGGGCTGCGTGTAGGGCTTGCCCGAAAAAGCCGAGGCCCTTCGGGCCTCTTGGTCCCACCCCCAACACCGAAGAAGCGCTGTCTGCATCACCGGCCTGGTCCCCGAACCCTCTCTCCCAACGACGGGATAGAGGGTTCGGGGACCAAGTTCAGCAGACAGAGAGGAAGGAGGTTGGGGGTAGGACCAAGAGCAAGCAGTGAGAAGACAGAAAGAAATCAAGAATCAATTCTTCAAGAGAAGTAGAAATTACAAAACAACAACAACGAACAACACAACCATCGCCAGCCAAGGCGGAGGAAGCAGCATGAGCAGTGAAGCGTCGAAGGAAGCCGTGGCGGTGCTGTTCAGAAGGCGGATGCGCCTGACGGACAGAGACCGCCAACTGATGGGCATCTTGTCGTGGGTTCGCTATTTGACCGAGGAGCAGATCGGCCAACTCACTTACGCGAGCCGCAATCGGATAAACCTTCGCAAGCGGATCAACCTCCTTGCCGGCCTCGGCGAGAAGGGCTTCCAGCCTCCGTACCTCCGACGCCTTCAATACCGGACCTACGAAGGTGCTCTTATCCCCGTCTGGACGCTCTCCGAGATGGGCTACCGGGTGGCGAAAGCGGTCCTCGGCCAAGCCGTGAAAGTTCCGCGCGGCGATCTCGGGGTGGAATTCCTCCAGCACGAGGTGACGCTCAACAGGCTATTCGTAGAACTCTTGAAGCCGGTCGGGCGGAGTTACGCCAGGGCGAAGTTGGGCGGGTGGCGCTGGACCCCCAGCGAATCTGCTCGACGCCCCTGGACCGAGTACGACGTGGTCGCGGGAAAGTCGCGGGACAGACTGATTCAGCCCGACGCCATTCTCGAGATTTCTCAGGTGAGGCGCCGCCTCTTTCTGGAATGCGAGATGGGCGGAAACTCCATCCAGGCCTCGAGCGACGAGAAATCGGGGGCGATTCTCGCCAAGGCCGAGCGCTACGAAGAGTACTTCTTGGGTCGGCCGAAGGGAGCTGGTGCCAAGGAAACCTTCTACACGCGGGATTACCCCGACGGGCTTACGCCCGAGTTGCTGTTTCTCGTCCACTCCCAGCGCCGCCAGCAGAATATCGACGAGGCCATTCAGCGTTGGCGGCGAAATCGCCCCGTTCCTGGGCTTCAAATGCGGGCCCTCACGCACGAGATTGCCGCTGCGGAGCTGAGGGCGTGTCTGCCATGTTCGGGAAGCTCGACCCCAAAGCCACGGGCCTTGCACGCTCTCGATCGCGTGGAGGTCCTCCTGCTTCGCGACTTCTTCAGCACGACGGTGGCAACGCTGCGAGATCTCCGAGCGAAGGCTCGTTCTGCCGGAAAGACGCCTCCCAGCTACCCGCCCCAAGCAGAGAAAGTGAAGGTGCTGCTCGAGAAGTTCCTCACCCCGTCCATGGTCGGGAGGCCTTCATGAGCGGGAAAACCATGGCCGCTCCACCGGCAAGATGGGGCCTTCAATTCCTTTTCATCGGCGTGCTGGGCACGGCGCTTCTCGAAATGGCTTCTGAGCTTCGCCGCAATCCGATGTCCGCCCGGATGTTGCGGCTCCCGCTGTTTCGAAAGACGTTGGGCCCGGTCCTCGAACGTTACCTCGGCGTCCGTTCCTGGGTGGTGGACCACCCCTGGGCGGCGGGCTTCTCTGTCCTTGCGGCAGTTGGCCTCATACTTTTGCTCGTCCGAAGCGGGCTCCTCTTCTGGAACAATCAAGTCATCGCCCGGCTGAACGGGAGCCGCTTTGCGGAGAAGAACGTTGGCTTTCCTGTCCGCCAGTTCGACATTCTGGCCGAAATCGGCCGCCGGCCGCCGGGACACACCTTCGTCGGCATGCGACCTCAGAAGAGATTTTGGGGCTGGAGCTGGAGGCCCGTGTATCTGTCCCCTCTCCAGCGCACCATGCACCGGCACATCATTGGCAAGACGGGGAGTGGCAAAACCACGGGGGTTCTCTGGCCCTCGGTGCTGCAAGATGTCCTCGACGGCAAGGGCGTGATCGTCATGGACGCCAAAGGCTCGAACGAGAGTCTTCAGATGATGAAGTCGATCGCCGCGGTGACCGGCCGGCCGGAGGCGCTGCGGGTATTCTCTCTCCCCGCATGGAACCAGCCCCAGCTTTTCAGCCACGCCTACAACCTGCTTTACGTCCGTCCGAGGACGAAAACGGACTCCGGTGGGGACCCTGTCGCCGTGGCCGAGCGGGTTTTCAGTGTCCTCTCGCTTGGGGACAACGCCTACTACAACACCCAGGCCGAGGTGTTTTTCGTCAACCTCTGTCGGCTCCTCCATGGGATGGTCGACAAAGCTGGCAACGGAATTCCCTTCAACACCCGGGATGTCTCCGCCTGTCTGAAGGGTATTGGCAATACCGGCATCTGGACCAGAGCCCTTGAGCGCGTCCAGGAAGAGTCCACGGACATCGAGGCGGCCTTCGAGATTCGGTCCCAGCTTGCTCGGCTCGGAAACGAGGCCGCCAAGTGCTTCTCGGGTTTGGTCGCCGCTCTGGACAAGTTTCTATCTCCGCTGGTGAACGCCTACGCGCCGGACATCATCCTCGAGGACATCCTCCAGACGAATGGCATCGTCTACGTCCAGCTCCCGGCCAACCTCTTCAAGCTCCAGGCCCCGTCCCTGGGCCGGGCAATACTGATGGACGTGCAGCAGGCCGGCAGCCTCCGGCAGATTTTCCGCACGCGGAACCAGAAGCCCTTCTCCGTCGTGGTGGACGAGTTCTACAACTTCGCCGACGTCTCCATCATCGACTCGCTCAATAAGCTCCGGGACGCCCACGTGGAATTCACCCTCGCCCACCAGTCCCTGGCCGACCTGGAGATTGTGTCCCGGGAGTTCGCCACCGCCGTTTGGGACAACACGCGCACCAAAGACGTGCTCAGCCAGGACAACCCGGAGTTTTGCGAGCGAATTTCCCGCAGCATCGGCACCCAGCAGGAAGAGGAGCGAACCGTGCGGATTCAGCAAGGGGCGCTCTTCACCTCTTTGGCGACGGGTGATGCCTCATCAAAGAGGGTCGAGTCCTACAAGCTCCATCCGAACGCCATCAAGAATCTCGCCGCCCGGGGCCAGGGTTACCTGGTGGGTGGAAAGCAATTGGTTCCGGTCGCCTACAGCCCCCTGCCTGATTTCGACATCGACTTTCCCCTGACTCGCAACAATCAGCAGAAGGCCGTCGGCCTGCGTCTCTACGAAAACTCACTCCTTCGGCAGGACTGATCTACCGCGAGGCTGTCCGTCGAGCTGCCGCTGGCGGGAGTTCGGCGGAGGTTCTCCAGGTTCACCGGGATGCCCTCGGCTCATAATCGGCCCTCCGCACCCAACCGCGCCAGCCGGTGAAGCGGGCTGTCACGGTTCGATGCCGACCGGGTCGGGCCGATACCTCGAGCACCCCGTTGAACAACAGAGAGTCGGGTCGCCGCTTGCTTCCAGGCGGAAGCGGCAACCCGCCGCCTCCCTTACCAGGAGACACTCTCATGAACGAATCCAACCCGCCGGACGCCCTACCCTGCATCTTCAGCTACACCCGAGCCCAAGCACTTGCGGACGGAGTCCTCATCGACGCGACTGAGACCGCTCGAGAGGCTGGACTTCGTTACCCCGTCGCACTGACGCAGGAGCTGCACGCTCGGCACGTGGAAGTGCCCTCAGGGGTCGAGGGTCAGGATCGTTCCGGGCGCCTCTGGGACGTCCTCTGGATGCTTCGACACGCCATCCAAGTCAGCGGGCCTGGAAAAAGCGAGGTGCGCTTCACCGTCCTGGTCCGGAACGACAACCGCCAGGCTCGGCCTGTCCAGCTCAAGGCACTCTGCGGGCCAGGGGACGACTTCGAGCCGGTCATTACCGTGATGTTGCCGCACGAAGACTAGAGATTCCGTCCTCTAGGAGCGCCCGGCCGGGCGCTCCCGTCCTTCCTCCGAAGCAAACGGTGCGGGAGTTTTAGCGCCGGCTGAAACTCCCGCGGAGATCGCCGGGTGAAAGTCCCCCAGCACTCGGTGGCGATTCGCTCGTTTCCAGCGCGGCCCCCTTCACTGCGTCGAGCTCATTTCCGACCAGGGCCGCATCCGCACGGGCTTCGGTCTCCCCCATGCAGAGCTCGCTGAGCTCGAGCCGCGCTGACGTGGGCACTCGCGCGCACGGTGCTGTAGCGACGAGCGACTACTGCTGCGGCGCGAGGTGCTGCTCGAGTCGCGCGAGCGTCTGATTGCCACCTTCGATTGCGTACTTCGCCGCCTGCTCGCGCGCTTCGACGGTGGGCATCGTGTGCTGCAACGTGACGCGCGTCTTTCCCACCTCATCCTTGAAGGTGACGACTGCCTTGAACATCACCTCGCCCTCCTTCGAGCCGTGATCCCACTCGAGCCGCTCGTTGGGGACGACCTTCGTGTAGACGATGTGGTTCGGGAAGTCGGTGCCATCGGGCCCGTGCATGGTGAACTTCCACGCGCCACCCGGACGCACATCTTTGCTCACCGTCGTCGTGCGGAAGCCGTTCGGCCCCCACCAGTTGGAGATCATCTTCGCGTCGGTGAACGCCTGAAAGACCAGCGCGCGCGGGGCGCTGATCAGCCGCGAGATTTCCAGCTGCCGCTTCGCGAGTTCGTTGAGGTCGAGCGCTGCGTTCATGTGTGTGCTCCTCGTCTGGGCTTCTTCGGGGTTGGAACTTTGCGGGCGCGCGCCGGGCGCTTCTGTCCCCGGAGGTCGGCGAGGTAGTCCTCGAGCCGGTCGAAGCTGCCCTCCCAGAATTCGCGGTAGTGCTCGAGCCAGGCGTTCGCGTCCTTCAGCGGCTTCGGCGCGAGTCGGCAGGGTCGCCACTGCGCTTCGCGGCTCCGCGTAATCAGCCCCGCGCGCTCGAGCACCTTGAGGTGCTTCGTCACGGCAGGGAGGCTCATTTCGAAAGGCTGCGCGAGCTCCGTGACGGAGGTTTCACCCTTCGAGAGCCGCGCGAGGATCGCGCGCCGGGTCGGGTCGGCGAGTGCGGCAAAGGTGGCGCTGAGCGGTTCGATCGACATGGCATAATTAACCAAATGGGAAACTAACCACTTGGTTCATTATACGCAAGCGCCCCTGGGCGCCCGGGGCGTAGAGCTCAGGGACCAGCGGCCCCCCGAGCCCCCTCACCTACCGCCTACGGCGCTTACTCTTGTTGGCTCTCTCGACGGCCTCCATGACCCTTTGTTGGTGATCTGCCGTCGGAGGTTTCCATTGGGTGCCGGTTGAGACCTCAGCACCAGGACCGAACGGGGTATAGACCTGCTGCTCCCGAACTCCCTCAACTGGCTTCTCTGCCGGAGTCTCTCGGGGCTGAACCTGAAAAGGGATCTCCAGCTCGCTCTTCTCTTCTTCGCTCATGGGCCGACCTCTCGCGTTTTGGGAAGCGTATTGATATACTGAAAATCTGTTCAGTACAAAGATCCGGTCTGACTTTTCAGCGGACCTCGCTCACGCATTAGGAAATGGCGTCCTTGTCCCGTCCTCCTTTCCGAAGAGGTGACGCAGTCACAGGTGCGGTGCAGAGCATTCCGGATAGTACGTGTTCTCGGACAGAGTCCCGACAGTTGGACGCGATCCTAAGGCCAACCCCGGACGATGTCGGCGCTTAGCTCCGGCACAGCCGGCGCAATGAGCGTCCGGCATGGTTACGACTCAAAGCCGGCGGTACTCGTTGGTGTCCCTTCATTTGGTGGCCCTCACGGCGATCGCCGTTTCAACCCTGAACTGCGCAACCTCCGAGTCGCCCTCCGAGGAAGGCGACCCGATCAGTGCAGATAGTCGCATCGCGGGCGGCAAAAATGATGGCGGAACGACCGTCGCTCCACTCCCCGCTACTCCGCAGCAAACGCCCTCGCAACAACCCGGGCCCACACCATCCACCCCGCCCCCTCCGCCGGTCTGCAAGCCTCACTGCGACGGCAAGAGCTGCGGGCCCGACGGGTGTGGTGGTGTTTGCGGCACCTGTCCCAACAGCTCGACCTGCAATGCAGGTGGCGCCTGCGAGTGCGACCCGGGCACCGTTCCGGATTCGACCTTCACGGCCTGCGTGCCGCTGGGCGGCTCCTGCGGCAACGTCAGCCAGTATGGCCACTGCGTGGGCGACACCTGGGTGCGGTGCGACGCCCAGGCGGGCGTCGTGGCCCTCAGCTGCGGCCCAAGCCGCTGTAAGACGGTTCCCGAGTACAACGTTGGCTCCTGCGAGTGCGGGAACATCGACAGCCAACAAGGGGTCTGCACTTCGGCGCGCGGGGATGCCTCCCGGGAGAACGTCCACCTCTACTGTCTTGATTCGCTCAACATCCTCGCCGCCGATAATTGCGTCCACAAGACCGGCATGGAGTCGGGACAGTGCGGCACCTGGATAACCGCTTTCGGCTACCAGACGATGTGTCACTGCGGGCCATGCAGTGCCTTCATCAGCGGCAGGTGCGTGAGCAGCTGCCGGGCGAACGAGACCTGCAAGTATGAGCCTGGCGGCAGCGTCTTCCGCTGCGTCGAACCTCTCCCCACCCTGCCCCGCTAAGAACCCCTTCAGTCCACGGGGGCGTCGTAGAGTGCAAGCTCCTCGGCATCCGGCGCTTCGAAGATGCCGGAGTAGCCAAGAAGCTGCTCCCGACTGATGGTCACCGTGTGCGGAGCGTTGGCAGCATTTCTTCCCTGGATGCGCTCCCAGAGCACCTCGATAGGTTCTTCCAGGTACCGAAGCTCGACTGCGGCCCCGAGCTTCCGTGCGTGGATCCGCAATCCATCACGTTCGTCACGTGCCCAGAAACCGTTCTCCAGGACCACATCCACTCGTAGGCGAAGAAGGTCGACGGTAAGCCTCCATTGGAGCCACTCGACGCGAGACCGAGCTGCCTCATCGAATAGGTCCATGCGCAGATCCGCCATCCACTGGTCTGGGCAAAGGCGCACGATTCTGCCCTCGCGTGCAAGCCTCTCCGCCAGGGTCGACTTTCCCGCTCCAGGAAGACCGCAGAGGAGTATGAGGCGCGCCATAGCGAAGTCAATCGTAGGCGGTGGCGTGGGTCCAGCAAGCTGAAAGAGCCTCTGCAGTCCTGACCCCGGGTCGCGTCCTAACAGCCGCAGCTCGGGCTTGGCTGATCGTCACAGCACAGCGCGCGATCACCCGAGCAGCCGCAAACACCCCCGTGGTGACTACAGCACCCTCGTCCCTCAGAACTTGGAGCCTCCGCTCGGGCCGCTCGCGGTGACCCTTCAGCGACAAGGACTCCACAGAGACACCGAGGCACCGTGCCGCGACCCGCCTCATGAGCCTCCCCCAGGATGCTGGCGAAAGCCTCCCCCACTCAGAGTGGCCATACACAACGCATGTCCCTGTGGTCCAGGGCACCCCGTCCTCCCGACTCCCAGCTAAAAACCTGTGTTGCCTGTAGCCCGGGAGCAGCTGCCTCCAAGCCTCCACCACCGCCATCTCTCGAGATCGGCCGCTCCAGGTGGACCTGTGAAACCGGAGCTCGGGGCGCACGGACGCGCCAGCCAACAGCCGCTGTCACGCCCGTCGCCGCTTACGCGCTCACCCGAGGTCCGCCGGTCCGCCTCTCGCGGCCTGAAGGGAGTCAGTCGCGCCGCTCCGCAGGGCGGTGAGAGCGGCGCTCAAGCCGCCTCCCACAACAAGAGAGACGACGATGGCGAAGGCATTCGACAAGCAGCAGTGGCAGCAGGAACGGCAGGACAAGGTCGCTCGCGCGAAAGCGGCGTTAGACGAGGGACTCAGGGCACTCCAGACAAGCGATGACTGGAAGCGCATGCTGCAAGCCTGCGCGCAGCTCGGGCCGGCCAGTGTGATGCGGCTAAGCTTCCGCAATAACCTCCTGGTCCAGTGTCAGCGAGACGGGACGGCTCACGTCGCCACGTTCGCCATGTGGCAGCGGCTCGGGAGGCAAGTTCAGCGGGGAGAGAGGGCCCTCACCATCCTCCAGCCCACCTTTGGGAAAAAGCGAACCGAGGGCTCCGATGCAGCGGGCACCGAGGACTCCGATGAGGCCAAGCTCGTCGGGTTCCGACCCATTCCGGTCTTCGCCTTAGCCCAGACCGAGGGTGATCCGCTGCCCAGGGTAGTAGTCCCCCCCCTCGAGGCTCCCGAGGCCTTCGACAGGAGCGTCGAGGTGTTAAGGGAGGTGGCAGTCGCCTTGCCGGGAGACGTCGTCCGGGCCATCACCTTGAGGCCTCGACAGGAGGGCGACGTCCGAGGCGCGAAGGGCTGGTGCAACCCACAGTCACGTGAGATCGTCGTGGTGACCGGAGAATCAGGCCGGGCCGAGCAGTTCGCGGTCCTCTGCCACGAACTGGCCCACGCCCTCCTCCATCCCGTCGGGGACCATCACTCCCGCCCAGAGCGTGAGGTCGAAGCAGAGAGCGTCGCCTTCATTTGCTGCCATGCCCTGGATCTAGACACTTCCAGCATCGCCTTCCCCTACGTGGCGAGCTGGGCTGGACAGGAAGACGCTACCCGGATGGTTGCAGAGAGCGGCCAACGCATCCTGGGGGCGGCGAACATTCTGCTGAATGCCCTTCTACCTGAGCACCGCAACCTGGCAGCAGAGACCGCGGAACAAGCTGCATAGCGGCGCCCCCCGCACCATCGCCTCCAGCGATGGTGCGGGTTTCGATGCTCGAGAGGAGTCGGGCTTGGCGCCGACACCCTTGTTCGTAAAAAGCTGGCCACCCTCGCGAGCGGGGCTACAACCCGCAGGATGAGCGCGTACCGAATTCTGACGTTCGATGGCGGTGGCATCCGAGGGCTTTACTCGGCAGTTCTCCTTCAACGCATCACCGAGCAGCTCCCGAAACTGCTGGACAGTGTCGACCTGCTCGCCGGCACCTCCACTGGCGGCATCATCGCGCTCGGCCTGCCAACTTTCGGCCCTTCAGCTCCTCGCGCACTTGCTCGAAGGGTCGGTGGAGACCGGGCTGCTTGTCCTGAAGCTTCACGAAGATGAAACCGCGAGGGATTTCCACCAGCTTCGAAAGTTCTCCGGGCGTGGACAAGAGCGCCGCAGCCTCGGCAACGCGCGGGCCCAATCGAGTCGCCACCGCATCCAGCGTCAGGTAACGCAGATCCCCACTGAGCTGGCGGCTTTCGGAGTCCTCCGACTGTTCCGTCGCCAGCTTCCCGAACGCAGCGAAGTCGGTCTGGGGCAACTTCGCTGCCTGCGAGAGCAGCTTCTCCGCTCTCACCTTCTCCTTCACCTGAATCAGTAGCAGGCGGAGTCGTTCGGGGTGCTCAAAGTCGGAGCGATGAGCCTCGTACAGGGCTCGAAGCGACGCGTCGTCGAGGCTCGGAGCGGACAGATCGGCGGCGACCTGCTCCAACAACACCTGCGTCAGCGCGCCCTTCGTTGCTTGAACCACTCGCGCGTCACGATGGAGCCCCCTTCGAATGGCTTCCCGTGCAAGAAGCTCGAAGCGGCTCAATCCCTCCACGTACTCCCCTTTAGCGGTCTCCGATTCGTATCGCGCTCGTCCGGCCGGAGGCATCTCCGCGAAGCGGCGATCGAGCTCCTCCGCAGTGACGGCGCCACCCTTCCACTGGGCAACGAGCGTCTCGCCCTCTTGAGGGCGACGAAAGCTCATCGGCGTCTCGTCGCTACGCCGGCAGGCCGGTAGCACGCACGCTGCGAGCAAAACAAGATGTAGGCGAGGACGTGGCGGCACCTGGGTCGACGGAACCATGGGTCTCGGGGGCGGGCAATTTCCCTACTCCGTTCGCGGATTCAGTTTTTCAGACCAGGCCCCCTTTGCGTGGTTTCGAGGCCTTTGAGGTGAGTCCTGGAAATCAATGCGGGGGATTGTTCTCGCGCTTACCAGCCAGGCAGACTCTTCCGTCCAGAAGGTAACAGCGTGCCGCTGCCGCCTCGGGGGTTCTGTGTTCAAGCGACACGTTGTTCCGCTCGTCCTGTTGGTGATGGCCACACTCGCCACCCGGGTCCACGCGGATGCGATCCAGGCAGGTGCCCAGTACCTGCTTCAGCAGCAGTCGCCGAGCGGCGCCTTCGGAGAGCTGTCGGGCGAAGAGCCGGCGCTCGCCACCGTCGAGGCGGTCTCCGCGCTGACCGCTCTGGGGCAGACCGCCTCCGCCAGCAGTGGAATGCTGTTCCTGTCCG
>JBGTHI010000430.1:0-1820 GCA_041746295.1 Myxococcaceae bacterium | reverse complement strand
GCGGCCACAACGGGCTGCGCAGCGTCCTGGCCGATTGGGGCGCGGACAACGACGGCTTCGGCCGCCTGCGGTTCGGCGTGGGGAAACGCGAACCCGTGATAGGCCACGTCCTCTCCAACTTCAGCCCTGAGGAGTGGGGTGCGCTGGAGTCGATGATCGACCTCTCCGTGGAGGCGGCAGAGCATTGGGTTCAGGTCGGGATGTCCGCGGCGATGAATCGCTATAACCGGCGCGGGTGAGACCATCCCGGTTTCCACGCCCAGTGCCTGCTGGCTGAAGCAGGCGTCACACCGAATCAGGCGACGTTCCGCGATCACGGTGCAAGGCCCCCTTATACGGGTGACACCCCCGCGTACACGGAATCTACCGACACGTCACAGGCGATCGACTCCAGGCGAACGATCGATCCGGCCCGTGCCTCTACTCTCCTCCACTCACCGTCGTTTTGCCGCCGATATACCTCGATCAGGCGCTCGCGGTGAGAGACGAGGACAATCTCCTGTAGAGAGGCCACGCCCATGAAATGTTCAAGCTTCTGCCCTCTGTCGAACGCTTCGGTCGATTCGCTCAGAACCTCCACGACGACGCGGGGATTGACAGCGGTATTGAGGTCTTCCGCGTCACGCCGGATCTCGCCACAGATGACGGTGACATCGGGATATGTCCCGAATCCTGTCCTCTGAGTCCTAACCCTCAAGTCAGAAGTGAATACTCTGCAGTCCGTTCCTGCTAGGCGGGAATGGAGCACACCGATGAAGTTGGCCGCGAGCGCCGCATGCTCGGGCGTACCGCCTGCCATAGCGAAAATCTCTCCATCCAGAAACTCATGCTTGACGTTGCTCTCCTCTTCTAGTTCCAGATACTGACGCCAGGTGTACCGGTGAAGGGTAGGCGCACGCATATTCACCAACATACGGGAAGACTTCAAACCGTGGAAGCGGCTGCCGAACGGTCGCTATGCCTATCTCACCCAGATTCCGAAAGCAGTGGGGTCCACTTCAGCTAGGGGTCTCTCCTACTCCGATGTCCGCGGCGATGAACCGCTACAACCGGCGGGGGGACCGCTGAGCCACCGCCTTACCGCGGAGCCCTGCCAGGCCTCGCCCAGCCCCATCAACAATCCAAGGATCGGGCCGGTGACATAGTAGACCCAATCGCTCTGCACTCCGAGCCCCACGTTCGGAATCGCACGGGCGCCCGTTCCCGGAATCTCAAAGCCCCGACTGAGGCTCTCGGGAAGAAATACCGTGAGCTTGAGGACCCGCTCGCCCACCATTACGCTGAATTTCATCGGCGTCTTGAACTGGAAGTTCCTTCCGACCACCGGATCGTAGCCCAGGCTGGGGGTGAGCCCCCGGGGGCCGTGCAGGGTAAAGCCCCAGGCGCCGCCGCCGCCCCCGAGCGGCTGGACCCTGTGAAAGCCGCCATACTCCGAGGAGAGCGTAGGGGCTGACCAATGGAGCCCGACCTTACGCCCGCGGCCGACGGTCTTGTCGGTCACCACTGCCAGGAGGGCGGTGCCCACCGAGGGCTGCAGGTGACTCCCCAGAAGATAGGACCGGTGACGGAAGAAGGCGCCCTGCGCCTGCCGTTTGGCATCCGTGCCGGTATGGGGAAAAAGCCGAGCGCTTACTCCCAGCTGAAACAGCAGCCCAAAATGATCCAGCCCGCGCTTTCGGGGCTGCGCTGCCAGGGCCTGCCGGACCGCGAGGAGCAACCTCTTCTGGGACTCGGGCTCGCGCTCGCACTTCTTGAGGGCTGCCTCAACCTCCTTCAGCGTCGCGGGAGGCGCTGGCGGCCCCCCGGCGCGCGGCTCGGCC
>JBGTHI010000429.1:0-2748 GCA_041746295.1 Myxococcaceae bacterium | reverse complement strand
ATAGAGGTCGGCCGCCGAGACCGCCTCGGCGTTGCCTCCGGCGGCGATCGCTCCCATCCGACAGGCGGCGCGGATCAGCCGCCCGGTCTTGAGGCGGTGCAAGCGCACCAGATAGTCGCGGTCGGTGGCGGGACGATCCTCGGCGATGTCCAGCACCTGCCCGCCAATCATGCCCGCCGCGCCGGAGCCGACCGCCAGCTCCGCGCAGAGCTGAGCGCGCCGCGGCTCGGCTCCGCGAGCCAAGAGACCGAAGGCCTCGGTGAGCAGGGCGTCGCCAGCTAGGATGGCCATAGCCTCGCCGAAGACCCTGTGGTTGGTGGGCTTGCCGCGGCGGAGGTCGTCGTCGTCCATCGCCGGAAGATCGTCATGCACCAGCGAGTAAGTGTGGACGTACTCCAACGCGCACGCCGCGTCGTCCGTCGGGCGATGGCCGGGGGCGCTCTGCTGGCGCACAGCTTCGGAGAAGGCCAAGCAGAGGATCGGCCTCAGCCGTTTACCGCCGGCCGCCACCGAGTAGGTCATCGACTCGTGCAGCCTGGGAGGTGTCTCGGCTATCAGGTCGCTCAGCCGGTCGGCGAGGAGTGCTTCCACCCGGCTCTGCTGACGGCTCAGGTATGCGGAGAGGTCGAAGGGGGCATCGTACATGGACGACTTCTAGCGGTAGAGGCGGTCAGAAGGGAATGTCCTCTTCGCCCGGACCCTTCGGCGGGAGCTTGGACGGTGCCCGGCCGGGACGTGCCGGAAGGGCCGCGCTTTGGGAGGAAGCTGCATCTAGGGGAGCTACCCGCTCCTCCCCGTCGGAGAGGAGCTGCTCGATCCGCTTCTCCGCTTCGGAGAGCATCCGCTCGCCGCTGCGAACCAGCCCAATCCCCTCTTCAAAGGCCTTTAGCGAGTCTTCCAGGCTGAGCGTGCCGCCTTCCAATCGGCTCACCACGCCCTCCAGGCGCTGAACTACTTGATCGTACTTTTCGTCCGAAGCCTGCGGAGCCTGCGAAAGTTGCGGAGCGCTCTTCGTGTCGTGGACCGCCATGGGGCGAACCCTACCGGAAGTGGCCCGCACGGTGCTAGGGGCCGCCTGAGCCTCCGCGGATCTCGGTGACCGTCGCGACGATCTCCTCGCACTCCTTCATTTCCTGGCAGCCGTGGGGATTGAGCCGGACCCGAATCGAGTCGCCCGGGCTCACCTGCTCGGCCCGTCGCACCAGGGACATGTCGTCGGTGCGATAGGCCACTGCGTAGCCGCGGGATAAAACTTGAAGCGGGCTCATCCCGTTCAGCTTGGCAACCGTCTGCTCGAAGCGCAGCGAGGCGGCCTGAAAGCGCTTCCAAAGGTGTGCCTCCAGCGCGGCCCGCCTCCCTGACAATCGGTGGGTCTCCTGGGCGATCAGGTGCAGGGGCGAGCGCCGCTCGAGCTCCAGTCTGGCCGCCGCCAAGTCGCGGCGCTCTTTCCGCAGCTGCGCGGCCAATGCCCCACAAAGCCGGTCGCCCAGCCCCTTTAGGTTCAAGCGATCCCGCTGCAACCGCGAGGCGAGGCGCTGGCGCTGGAGCCGTTCGGCGAGAGCGCGCTGCCGAGTCCGATGGTCTGCCAGTTTCCGGCCTAGGGCCCGACGCATGGCCTCCGCGCGCTCCGAGAGGTGGAGTCGGCCCTGTCCCAACCGACGCCGGGGGTCCGGAAGCTCCCCAGCCAAACCTCGCAGGAGATGGCGCCGCTCGAGCAGCGATCTCTCCGCGGCCCGGCAAAGGCGCGATGCGGCCGTCTCCAGACCCAGCTCGAGCTCCTGAAGCACGGGCGCGAGCTTCTGCGCGGCCGCGCTCGGCGTGGGCGCACGGTAATCGGCGACGAAGTCGGCGATGGTGAAGTCCACCTCGTGACCCACAGCGGAGATGACCGGCACCGGGCAGGCATGAATCGCCCGCGCCACCGCCTCCTCGTTGAAGGTCCAGAGATCCTCCACCGATCCGCCGCCGCGAGTGACCAGGACACAGTCCACCCCGTGGCGGGGAAGCCGCTCGATCGCGCGAACCACCTCGGAGGCCGAGCCTGCCCCCTGCACCCGCGCGTCGCAGACCAGCACCGAGAGGCGGGGATGGCGGTGGTAGAGAATCTTCAGGAAATCGCGCAGGGCCGCGCCGGTGACGCTGGTGACCACGCCGATCCTCTTTGGGAGAAAGGGAACCGGCCGCGGGGGCCTCAGGCGGTTGTCGCCGAACAGCCCCTCCGTCTGCAGCTTCTCCTTGAGTTGCTGGAAGGCGAGCGCCAGCGCCCCCTCCCCTTCCGGCTCCAACTTCTGGACAATCAGGCTGTAGCGGCCCTGAGGCTCGTAGAGATCGATGCTTCCTTCGGCGACGACCGACAGGCCATCGCGGAGCTGGAACTTGAGACGCGCCGCAGTCGAGGCCCAGACCTTGGTGTCGAGGCAAGCCTCTGAGTCCTTAAGACTGAAGTACCAGTGACCGCGCGCATTGGGACCGCGAAATCCGGAAACCTCGCCACGAACCAGAACCTTCCCAAAGCCGCGCTCCAGCGTCCCCTTGATCCTCCGCGTCAGCTCACCCACTGTATAGACGCTCTTTTCGATCGGACCCTGCGGACCCTGCGGACCCTGCGGAGGGAGCGGTGTTGGGGTTGGCAGCGCCTCGTCGCCGGACTCGGACCCGAGAGCAGGCACCGCGCTCGCTCGCGGGACCATGGTCATGGCCGCAGTCTCGCGAAGCTGCGCCGGGGAAGCGGGCGGACCCTCGGCAGCG
>JBGTHI010000428.1:0-8723 GCA_041746295.1 Myxococcaceae bacterium | reverse complement strand
CGACGAACAGCCGCTCGCCGCTCATGGAGAGACCGCGGCTTCTCCAGCTAGCAGCCGCGCTCGTGTGCGGCAAGGTGCTTCCGCTAGCAGCCGCGCCAGCTTGGGCGCCGCGCCGCTCTCCTTGAGCAGCGCCTCCAGCTTGAGCTTCGCCTCTCGGTTCTCCCGGTGCACCCGCCGCCCCAGGATCAGCTCGTTCTTGAGCGAATGCTCCCAGCCGGTCAGCTCGGTCACCGTCACCTGATACCCCTTGCTCTCCAGAGCCAACGCCCGCACCACGTTGGTCAGGTGCGAGCCGAACTCGCGCCGGTGCCAGGCATGCTGGTGCAGCGAACCCAGGATCCCGCCCTTGCGATGGGGTGGAAGCGCCTTCAACTGGGCCGCCACCTCTGCCTGACAGCAGGGCACCACCGCCACATGGTCCGCCCCGCGCGAGATCGCCAGCCACAGCGCATCGTCTGTGGCGGTATCGCACGCGTGCAGCGCCAGCAGCAGATGGATCCACTCGGGCAGCTCCGCCATCTCCAGCGTCGCGGTCTGAAACTTCATCCGCCTAAAGCCCAGCTTCGCCGCCCGCTCCCGCGCCCGCTCGGTCAGGTCGGGCCGGGACTCGATGCAATGCACCTCGCCCCCCTCCCGGTCCTTCAAGAACACCTCATAGAGCACGAAGGCCAGATAGGCGTTGCCGCTCCCCGCATCCACGAACACCGGCGACGGATGGCGGGCAAAGGAATCCTCCACCGCCGGCCGGAGCAGCCCCATGAAATGGTTCACCTGCTTCAGCTTGCGCAGGGCATCCGCGTTCAGGTCGCCCTTGCGCGTGAGGAGATGGAGCTCCCGCAGAAGCTCGGGCGATTGTTCGCCCAATAGCTCCCGGCGGACCGCCCGTTCACCTTTGACCTGTCGCCTCAGACCGCCGCGACCTCAACCACCTCGGGGATCAGCTCCCGAAGCCGGCTCTCGATCCCCATTTTCAGGGTGGCCGTGGAGGACGGGCAGCCGGCACAGGAGCCCTGCATGTGCAGATAGGCGACGCCGTTCTCGAAGCGGTCCAAGGTAATATCCCCGCCGTCCATCATCACCGCGGGGCGGATCTCCGAGTCCAGGATCTCCCGGATTTTCCCTGCGATGTCACCCGGGTCCCCCCCGCCCTGGGGAGCGGCCGGGAAGGCGTCCTGATTCACCACCGGCTCACCCGAGGAGAGGTGCGAATCCAGCGTCTCCATCACCGCATCGTTCAGCTCGTCCCACTCGCCCTGCTCCCCCTTGGTGACGGTGACGAAGTTGGAGCCCACCATCACCCCGGCGACCCCGTCGATCCCCATCAGCTTGCGGGCCAAGGGCGACTTTCCCTCGGTCGCCTCCTTGCTGGTAAAGTTGGCCGCGCCGCGCTCCATCAGCGTCCGGTCCACCACGTACTTCAGGGTGCTGGGGTTGGGGGTCCATTCAAGCTGAATATTGACGGCCATGTGCGCACGCTCTCCTGATGCCTGCTGCTTGCTAATTGGAGAGCAGTAAACGGAGGGCCAGGCTAAATCAAGGCCTCCTCCAGAATGGGGCGGGGCCGGGGCCTAGAGACTGGCCTTCCGGTTGTGACTTGGCCAGCTTAGAACTTGAGTGATCGGGGGAGAGAGAGCAGAGAGCAATGGCCACCAAGCCTGAACAGACCGACGGGAGCGTGGTCACCGAGAGCGAGACGCGCGCTCAGCTCAAGCGGCCCACCCTCTACAAGGTCCTGCTGCACAACGATCACTACACCACCCGGGAGTTCGTCGTGGCGGTGCTCAAAGAGGTCTTCCACCGCCCAGAGCATGAGGCGGTGCAGATCATGCTCCATGTCCATCACAACGGGGTCGGAGTGGCAGGGGTCTACACGCACGACGTGGCGACCACCAAGGTCAGTCTGGTCGAAAAGCTGGCGCGCGAGAACGAGTTCCCGTTACGCCTTTCCCTTGAGCCGGAGGAGGTTTAGACGATGGCGGGACCCCTAATCGCCAAAGAGCTGCAGGTGAGCTTCAGGAACGCGCTGGCCGAGGCCAAGCGGCTGCACCACGAGTACCTGACGCTGGAGCACCTGCTGCTGGCGCTGACCAAGGATGCCCGTACCCGCGAGGTGCTGAACGCCTGTGGCGCGAACGTCACCCGCCTTCAAGAGAGGCTGGAGGCGTTTCTCACCGAAACGGTGGAAAGGCTGCCGGACGATGTCGATACCGATCCGCAGCAGACCATCGGCGTGGAGCGGGTGCTCCACCGTGCGGCGATCCACGCGCTGTCGGCCGAGCAGAAGATGATCGACGGCGGCGACATCCTGGTCGCCCTGTTCCGGGAAGAAGAGTCCCACGCCCTCTACCTGCTCCAGCAGGAAGGGATCGGCCGACTGGATCTCCTGAACTTCATCTCCCATGGCATCACCCGAGATGGAGAGGGGATGAACGAGCTGGGTCCCCAGCTTCCGGGCTCCGAGGCGGAGGGCGAGGGCGGCAGTGAGGACGCCAAGCAAAAGAATCCGTTGCAGGCCTTCACCACCAATCTGCAAACCGAGGCCAAGGAGGGCCGGATCGATCCGCTGATTGGCCGTGCGCTGGAGTTGGAGCGGACGGTGCAGGTGCTCTGCCGCCGCCGGAAGAACAATCCGCTCTACGTGGGTGAGACCGGCGTGGGAAAGACGGCCATCGCTGAGGGGCTGGCCCTGGCGATTCACGAGGGCAAGGTCCCCACGGTCCTGAAGAACGCTACCATCTACTCCCTGGACATGGGCGCGCTCCTAGCCGGGACCAAGTTCCGCGGCCAGTTCGAGGAGCGGCTCAAGAACGTCTTGAAAGCCTTGAAGAGGGAGCAGAATGCAATCCTCTTCATCGACGAGATCCACACCATCGTAGGAGCCGGCGCCACGTCGGGCGGCTCGATGGATGCCTCCAATCTGCTGAAGCCGGCCCTGTCGTCGGGCGAGCTGCGCTGCATTGGCTCCACCACCTACCATGAGTTCAAGGCGTCGTTCGAGCGCGACCGCGCCCTCTCCCGCCGCTTCCAGAAGATCGAGGTAGGCGAGCCTTCCGTCGAGGAGACGGTGCTGATCTTGGAAGGGCTGCGCTCCCGCTACGAGAAGCACCACGGCGTGGTCTACCAGGCGGACGCCCTGCGGTCGGCGGCAGAGCTCTCCTTCAAGCACCTGAACGACCGCTTCCTGCCGGACAAGGCGATCGACGTGATGGACGAGGCTGGGGCGATGGAGCACCTGCGCGCGCCCGACGTGCGGACCGGCAAGGTGACGGTGCGGGACATTGAGTCGGTGATCGCCAAGATGGCGAAGATCCCGGAGAAGACGGTCACCGTGTCGCAGCGGGAGCAGATCAAGAACGTGGAGGTGGGGCTGAAGGCGGTGATCTTTGGCCAGGACAGCGCCATCGCGGACATCTCCTCGGCAATAAAGCTGTCCCGCTCCGGTCTGCGCAGCCCGGAGAAGCCGATCGGATCGTTCCTGTTCTCGGGCCCCACGGGCGTGGGCAAGACCGAGCTGGCGAAGCAGCTGGCCAAGGTGTTGGGCGTGGAGTTCCTGCGCTACGACATGAGCGAGTACTCGGAGAAACACACGGTGTCGCGGCTGATCGGCGCGCCGCCGGGCTACGTGGGCTTCGACCAGGGCGGGCTCTTGACCGACGCGGTGCGGAAGCACCCCTACTCGGTGGTGGTGTTGGACGAGATCGAGAAGGCGCATTCGGACCTGTTCAACATTTTGTTACAGGTCATGGATCACGCGACGCTGACCGATAACAACGGTCGCAAGGCCGACTTCCGGAACGTGGTCCTGATCCTGACCACCAACGCGGGCGCGCAGGAGATGTCGATCAAGTCGATGGGCTTCGGCGGCGTAGCGGTCGGGACGGATCCGTCGAAGGCAAAGAAGGCGATCGAACGGACCTTCGCGCCCGAGTTCCGCAACCGCTTGGACGGCTGGGTGTTGTTCTCCGGCTTGTCACCCGAGGTGATCCTCAAGGTCGTCGACAAGGAGATCGGCCTCCTCCAGATGCAGCTCAAAGAGAAGAACGTGGAGCTGGTAGTGACCGCAAAGGCGCGAGGCTGGCTGGCAGAGCACGGCTACGACCCGGCTTTCGGTGCGCGGCCGATGGCGCGGCTGGTGGACAACGCGATCAAGAAGCCGCTGGCCGAGGCTCTTCTCTTCGGCGACCTGCAGGAGGGCGGCATCGCCATGTTCGATGAAGGCCACGACGGGTTGGTGCTGAAGTCGGAGAAGGTTCCCGCAACTGTGTGACGCCTCTCAAGTAGTCGGCGCTCGGGTGGGCGCGGTTGTAGCTCCCGAACATGTCCAGCATCCCGTGCATCAGCGGACATACAGAGGCGCTATACGCCCTTCTACGTCCATTCGTGGAGCACCAGGAGCAGCTTTAGGGCGTCATCGTCACGATGAACCCATCACTGGGCCCCATCGGCTTCACGGGCGGGTCGGTCCCGAGGTCCTCGTTCTGGTCGCCCCAGAGCGTGCCCACGTAGGCGATCTCCCCCGTCTTGGGATGGATTGCCAGGTCGCCCGTGTTCCATTCCGACTCCGAATCCGGCCCAAACCAGAGGTTGGCCCCCATCAAGCGCCGCGTCTGCATCAACGCTCCGGTCACCCGGTCGAACTTGGCGATCAGCATTCCCTGGTCGTAGTACGTGCCGCCCGGCGCCTCCACGCCTAGCGTGTTGCCCAGCAACCGCGAAGCGGTGACGAGCTCCTTGTTGGGACCAAGCTGAAGGTCATAGGGCCGGAGCCGGTACTCGTTGTAGCCGTCACCGGAGAAGGTGTGGAGCTGGCGGAACCAGCGCTGCCGTCCTGCCAGGTCCATCGACACCACGTAGGCCCCTTCCTTCCCCGTCTCCAGCTGCCCGAACAAGCCCACCAGCAGATGTCCATCCCGCGTATCCACCGGCCCGGCGCTGCCGTTGGTGGGTGAGAGCAGCTTGAAGAAGCGGCCCTTCCCGTCGGACCTGAACGACGCCACACAGGCTGCGCCCCCAAGCGGTCCGCCCTCAACGACCAAGGCGTCCAGCGCCACCCGCCCCCCACAGCTCCCCGTGACGTAGATCTGCCCATGCGCATCCACCGCCACCCGCCGGCCGGTGAAGTAGTTGGTTCCCTGCTGCGGCTGTTCAAATAGCCGCGTCCAGATCGGGCTACCGTCCTCCCGGTAGCGGATCACCATCAGCTGGCCCTGGTAGTAGGGCTCCGGCTCATACGGGTAGCGGTAGAAGTTGCTCACCGCCACGAAGCCGCCGCTGGGGTTTACCGCCAGCCCGCTGATCCCGAAGGAGGTTCCGCTCTCCGGTCGCGTCCTGCGGGACCACCGATGCGTTCCATCGCCCGCCAGCTTCGCCAGGTAGCCGCCCCCGGCGCCCTCCGGATAGAGCGGACCACCCCCCAGGTCCGCCGTACCCCACGCGCTCCCCGCCAGGATGAGGTTGCCCGCCTTGTCTACCGCCAACGCCGACAGCTCGACTGCGGGAGGAAGAATCTTGCTCCACAGGACCCTACCGTTCGGGGCGAACTTCACCAGGGTGACCGGCTTCCAGTACTCGGCCGGCGGCAGCGCCACACCTCCGATGCTGGCCGTGGTCCCCCCGTACCGGAAGACCGCCACCCAGGTCCCATCCTCCCCGTACGCAGCCTTCAGCCCCTGCTCGAAGTCCTCCCAGCCCCCACCCGGGCTCGACTCGATCGTCTTCGCCCACTGCGGCCTTAGCTCCGAGGCCGCCGCGGTCAGCGCGTCATTGGACGAAACCTCGCTCCCCTCCTCCGCGCCACACCCCACCAGCACCATGAGGACGGCCGCAGCCAATCCCCGCATCCCAAACGAGTGCATGAGAAACCTCCCGCGATGAACGAAGAGCCGTTCAACGCACCTAGAGAGGCCGGCGGAGCCGGGAACCTTTCAACCAGCCACGTCGACCACTCGAGATATGGCCCGCCAGCTCCGATAAGCGCGCCTCACCGGCTTCTGCGGCAGCGCGCAGAGCAGCCAGCTTGCCGGGCGCGCTCTCTTGCAGATCGGTCCTTGCGGCCCTTTTTCTGCCCTTGCCGCCCCCCTTTTCGGAGACAGCCGGCAAGGTTTCTCCCTTCGGACCCGGTCTACTCAAGAACAAGAAGCGATCGTGGTCGATCGACTGTTCCTGGAGGCGTCACAAACACACCTCCAGCGCACATTCGGTCCCACGCGAGCAGCTGACCACCCGTGGACCACGCCCTCAAAAGTACCCGGGCAGCTAGGGGGCGATGATTCCCGTCGTGAACGCCCGCGGGTGGTTCGATACGGCCGGCCACGAAGCGCCCTTGCGCTCGGCTTCCGAAACAAAGGTGAAGATGATTCGCTTGCTGCGGGCGGTACCGATCTCGGTGATCCGGAAGTCGGTCACCTTGCCGCCAAAGTAGGCCCGCTCGGACTTCGCGTTGTGGAGATAGAGCGTTCCTCCAATCAACTGCGCTGCCTGCTCGCCGGTCAGGTCCCAGTCGCCACTGTCGTAGGCGCGGGTCGCCGGATCCACACAGCGAAGATTGGCTCGGTTGCGGCAAAGGAAATGGATGTGGGCCATGGCTCGAATCTCTCTTGCAAAGGGAATGAACGACCTCTACCACGGCAAGTGGCTGAACGTGATCCACGAGGCCCAGCCCCTGTAAATGGTGGAGGTTGGCGCGGTTGAACGGCTTGCGCGCCAGCGATGCCCAGCGCGAGATAGGCCAGGACGCGGGAATCGCTCCCGTCGCTTGCTGCTCGGAGGGCCGCCTGCTGGTATTCGTCGAGGGTCATGGATTCTCCGGCACACCGATACAAACCAGGCGTGGCCAGATTGATCCTCCTCTGTGGCCTTTGCGGCGCCGGCAAGTCGACCCGGGCGGAGCAGCTCGCCCGCTCAGGAAGGCTCGTCCGGTTCTGTCCGGACCGGTGGATGTCGGAACTCGCCATTGACCTCTACGACGCAGCCGCCAGGGCGAGGGTCGAGGCGTTGCAATGGCGCCTTGCACTCGACCTACTGCGGTTCGGCCAGGAGGTGCTGCTCGAAAACGGCTTCTGGTCTCGAGAGGAGCGCGATCGCCTGCGGACCGAAGCGCGATCCCTGGGCTCTGCGGTCGAGCTGCGCTTCCTCGACGTCCCCTTCGAGCTGCTCTGGGCGAGGCTACAGCGGAGAAACGCCGAGCGGCCACCTCACACCGCGCTCATCACCCGCGAGCAGCTGAGACAGTACGAGTCGCTGTTCGAAGCGCCCGACGCGGCGGAGCTGGCCCTCTACGATCCACCCGCTTGTTGAACGGAGGGCAAGCCTACCCGAGCCGAACCTTTGCTGTCGGGTCGGGATCGGAGATCTCCCGAAGCAGCGCGCCCTGATAGTCAAGCCAGGTGGAGTGCGGCTCCCAGGCCAGATCTCCGCGTAGCCAGCTCGTAGTCGTCCGAAAAGGCAAGCCCCGAGATCGGTCGAAGCGGCTGAAGGCGGTGGCACCCGTGGCGCGGCGATCGCTCGAGCCCCTTGAAGACGCGCCAGAGCCGCCGCTCTTCTCGCCCTCTCTCCCGCCGCGCGGTCAGATCTCTTGCCCTTACCGATCCCCGACATGATCAATGAATGGGCGACTCGTTGCGCCGCCGCTCCAACCGCCCCACGCCGGAAGCCCCTGCCCAGCTTCTGCTCAGGGAACGGCGGTAGTTCCAGTTGTTGTTCCTTAGGAACTCGGCCAGATACGCCTCGCGCGCGCCACCCTCTCCCCCCTGCCTGAAGGCAGCGAAGATCCGGCGGTTGGCCCGATGATCGCGTTGGGGCATCACCGCCTTGTGCAGCAGGCCACTCTCCGATTGGACGACCAGATCGTGTGCGAAGGCATCCGCCTCCCGCAAGAGCCTGAAGCGGAGCCATTCGTCCTCTAAGCGGATAGTTCGCGCGAGGAGGAAGGGGATCCGGTCGGCGCGTGGCCCGCCGGGAAACTGCTGCCAATGACACGACTCGTGACAGGCCGGACCCAAGGCGACCGATACCAGGAAGATGCCTTCGCCGTTGAACTGACCGTTCACGTTCGGCTCCCTCTTCCAATCGCCGCCGACCAACAGCGGAATATCGTGGTCTTCGATGTACCGAATGTCGCGCTCTGCCGCGGCGGAGCCGCTGTCGGCGGCCAGTCCTTTCAGCTCGGCCAGCGCATCGGCACGCCCCTTTTCATAGGCCTCCGGCCCCATCTTGAGGACCCCGAGATTGAATTCCAGCTTGGCGGCATGGTCGATGAAGTGCGGACGGAAGACGACCCATTGGACCAGAGCCGTGAGCAAGCGGTCGAGCAAGCCGAGTTGGTGCGAGACGAGAGCCGACGTGATTCGCTGCTCTGCCGCAACGGCAAGCGCCGCCCTTCCCTCCAAGCGGGTCTCCGGACGCACACCCATGACAGCCAAGCCGAGCGTCGCCATCAATCTCTCCTCGAACGTACGCGGCTCGGTACCTTGGATGATGCTCAGCAGGAAATTGGCGTCGGACGGGAGAGGGTGTCGGGCGATCGATCTGAGCGCCCCTGCTCGCAACGAAGCGGAGGGAGACCGATCCGCGATCTCCCGGATCAAGGCATTTTGATAGTCCCGCCGAACGGAAGCCGGCTCCCAACTCAGGATGGAACAGTAGCCCTCCTGCTGCAGGTTGTTCAGGACCTGGGAGAAGATCCGGTAGTCCGGGGACAGATCGAGCCCGGAAAGCGGGCGAAC